>JBHICF010000401.1:0-2041 GCA_046759485.1 Nitrospiraceae bacterium | reverse complement strand
CCTCGCGGGTCCGCAACCCTCTGGGAACCCGATAATAAAGAAACCCGTGCACCTTTAGCTCGCCCATTTTGCCGTCTCCTCCGGGAAGACCTCGAAAAAGCCTGCATCACCCGGATGAATATATGCCCGGAAGCGGTCCCTGGTCAACTGAATCCATTCACGTCGAGGAGAGGCACAACACCTGGAGGGGACCGACGTAGGCCGAATCGTGGTATGGTAATGGGGCTTTTCGTCCAGGATCATACCGGTTTTCCTGGGATTATTGAGTGAGACAGGCATGGTCTATTTGGGTCTTGTGACCCTCCACGTGCTGGCGGCGGTGGTCTGGATTGGCGGGATGCTTTTCCTGGGTCTGGTCATCACACCGGTCCTTCGCGGTCGTCCCCCAGGGGAACGGGCGGCCCTCCTGCACATTGTCGGCCGCCGCTTCCTGAAAATCGGGTGGACGGCCCTGGGAATCCTCCTGTTGACCGGACCGACCATGTGGGCGCTCCTAGGCTTCAGGCTTACGCCGGTCCTGATCGCCAAGCTGGCCTTGGTGGCGGTGATTCTCATGCTGAGCCTGCTCCACGACTTCTCTCTGGGGCCCAGACTTGTGGCCGAAATGCAGAAGGGAGGTGAGGGGAACGAAACGCTGCGGCTCCGACGCCGTGTCGCGCTCCTGGCCCGCTTGAACACTCTGTGCGCCATCGTGGTGTTGATCCTCGGATTGGCCTTCGCCCGCGGATTGTAAGACTGCCCCCTTCATCGAAGAAAGGGCTTGCTGAACAGATGAGTGCCCTTCCAATCGTTTCCGATCCGAAAACCAGACAGGCCGAGTTTCGTATCGGCTATATCTGGGTGGCACTGGCAACGGCCATCTGTGCAGGGTTTGCCATCGGCACCCATTTGTCTTTTGTGATCGGGTACGATTTTTCCCTGGGGGAAGGGTTCTACAGCTTTATCCAGACTCACGGCCATGTGCAACTCGTCGGCTGGGCCGGATTATTTATCATTGGCATTAGCCTCCATCTCATTCCCCGATTGGCCAGCGTGCCGCTGTCTCACCCCCATTGGATCCCACGGATCCTCTGGCTGATGGCCGCCGGTCTCTTGCTGCGGACCATTGGCCACACAGTCTTGCCATATCTGGCCGGGGGTGTCTTCTTCATTCCTGTGAATTGGCTGGTTGCAGGCTCTGGACTCCTGGAATGGTGCGGTATTGCGATGTACGTATCGCTGCTTCTCAGGACTCTGGGAGGAATTGGAGATATCCGCATGCAACCGGCGCTGCTCTCGGTCAGGCCTTACTTTGGCATGATGGTGACCGGTTGGCTTCTGTATGCAACCCTCAACCTGATCTTACTGGTGGAAATGGCCGTGCGGAAGGGCATCGTGATGGATAAAGGCTGGAATGAATTCGCCTTACAGGTCTTTATTGGTCTGGTGCTGCTCCCGGTCGCCTTCGCCTTTTCGGTCCGCATGCTGCCGCTGTATCTGACCCTGCGCGCTCCGGATTGGCCGGTTCGCGGCACCGCATACGTCTATCTCATCTCCTTTTGTT
Organism: Nitrospiraceae bacterium; assembly: GCA_046759485.1. Lineage (GTDB taxonomy): Bacteria > Nitrospirota > Nitrospiria > Nitrospirales > Nitrospiraceae > JBHICF01. The sequence continues at coordinate 498 of JBHICF010000401.1, read as the reverse complement.
TGCTGGTGGTTCCAATGTCCCCCCTCTTCCCAGTCCTGGCACCTGGGCCCGCCCGGTTCGTCTCCAGCCTGGGGATGCTTCTGCGAGGGGGGGTCATCCTCTGGTTTGTGTGGCAGTTCGATATTCTCACCCGTCGCTATGAGCCGTGGACAGCCAAGCAGGACATACAGCCAAGTCCGAACCGCCGCCCCACGCGGCTAGGCCTGGCAGATTACGGAGAGTTTGGCCGGTTCGAGCAATTGGTGTACGCGGCATACACGTGGCTCGTCCTCGCTGCGTGCTTCGAGGTGCTGGACGGAGCTGCAGCCCTGCTCGGGTATCAGCCCCCGGTCGGCACCGATGCCGTCCGGCACATGTACGTACTGGGATTCATCACCCTCCTCATTTTCGGGGTGTCCGTGCGGCTGATTCCAGGCCTCCTCAAGAAGAAATGTGTCGCCAGCACCCCACTGGTGGAGGCCACCTTGTGGTTGGGCAATACGGCGGCGGTCTGCCGCG
>JBHICF010000400.1:0-2042 GCA_046759485.1 Nitrospiraceae bacterium | reverse complement strand
CTGATTGACGTGAGGAAGGCACTAAGGACATTGACGAAGAAAGCCAGGTACAGGACCCCACATCCGGTGATCGCCACCCCGAAAACAAGCGCCTGCTTGGGCAGGAGCCGCCCATCGGGTAACGGGCGAAGCCGGGTGCGTCTCATTCGCGCATCCACATCCCGTTCGAGGTACTGATTTAACGCAAGCGTTCCGCCCGCCGCGAAGGCCATGCCGAAAAGCGTGTGGAGAAGGCGGACAGAGTCTGGCGCTCCTACCGAGGCAAGGTAGAACCCCACGACGGTTGTGACCAAGACCATGACTACCACACGGGGTCTTGTCAGCGCCAGAAAGTCCACTAGATGTCTCTGCACGTGTTTCACGTCGGTGTCCACCGTTACTATCTTCTTCCTCATGCGGGCGCCTCCTCTGACCGGCCTGCCGCATGGGCAGAGACGAGTTCCCGAGCTCCTGCTGACACTCGGCGGGCCGACAGTCGAAAGATCCGGAGCGTGAGCACGAGGCAGGTCACCAGCATGAGTGCCCCGATGGCAACGTGCGTGGTCGTGAGCGCCACCAAGGAAAGACGGGGTAAAGTGACCCCAAGGGTGGTGAATTTGCCGAGGTATGACCCCAGCCCCAGTACGAGTTGCAGGATCAGCAGTCCGCTCAGCAGGGCGACGGGGCGGACCAGTTTTGGCTGATCTGCATGACTTCTCAGAATATACTGGGCCAGGTGAAAGATCAGGATGGTCACCACGGCAGCAAGGAACAGATGCGCGCCAATCCCCATCCCCATGTGTCTCAACATGGCGCCGAAAATCAGCTGGACATAGATACAACCCATCGTCAGGATGGCGAGGCGCCGTAAGCGACTGGCATCCGTCGCCGGGGTCTTTTGTGGTTCTTCCCTCCCCTCGGCGGAGGTAAAGAAAGCCACGCTCGCCATCAGGGCAAAAAAGGCCTGAGCAAGGGCGGCATGGATAATCGCAAGCGTCTGCTCAAGGAAGACCACCCGAAGGCCTCCGAGCACCCCCTGAACAATCACCGCGACCAGCGCACCGACCCCGAGCCAGCGAAGCCATGCTCGCGGCTCCGTCACCCAGAGCCACAGGGCCAAGGTCAGGGTCAGCAGACCAACGCCTGCCCCGATCAGTCGGTGACTGTGTTCGTACAAAATCCCTCCAACCATCTTCGACCATGGATACAGAAACATATTGTGTCCGAACGTGGTCGGCCAGTCCGGCACCGCAAGACCTGCGCCCGTGCTGGTGACGATCCCGCCGACATAGATCAGCAGGAATGTAGCCCCTGCGGTCAGCAACGCGAACCGGTGAAGCCACACGCTCTCTTTCCGCATCCTATCCATCCTTAATGCCCCGCCGGGAGGGGAACGGCGAGGGGCTGATCCTGCGGTGCATAGTCCTCAGCCACCTCGGGCACGCTGTACTCGTAGGGGCCGTGGTAAACGGTCGGAAGGTGCTCTCCCCAGTTAAGGTGCGGCGGCGGCGAGGGGGCACTCCACTCCAGCGTATTCGCCTGCCACGGGTTCGCCTCTGCCTTTTTCCCGGCGAAGAGGCTCCAGAAAAGATTGACGACGAAGGGGATCTGTGCGATGGCGAGCACGTATGCGCTCACGGTAATGAAGACATTGATTGGTTGGAGCGGTTGCAAGAACTCGTACTGCATCGGATTCCAAATCCGCCTCATGTGTCCGGCGACGCCGAGAAAGTGCATCGGAAAGAAGACACAATTGAAGGTGATGAAGGTCAGCCAGAAATGGATCTTTCCCCACCTTTCGCTCATCATGCGACCAAACATCTTGGGGAACCAATAATAGACGGCCGCGAACAGGCCAAAGACGATGCCCGCAACGACATAGTGGAAATGCGCCACGATGTAATACGTATCGTGAATGAAGATGTCCACCGGCGTCGAGGCCATAAAGATTCCGCTGAGTCCGCCGATCACGAAGATCGCCACGAAGGCTAACGCGTTCAGCATCGGTGTGGTGAACCGGATCGAGCCACCCCACAGCGTGCCGAGCCAGTTGAAGGTCTTGA
>JBHICF010000399.1:0-2053 GCA_046759485.1 Nitrospiraceae bacterium | reverse complement strand
CCGATGATGTGGCCGAGACCCTGGAGTCTTTTGTCGGCCGCGGAGGTCGCTTGGTCATTTCATTCCTCCCCCTAACCGATAAACCTCGGAAAGACACTGCACATGAAGAGGAAGACACTCCGAGCGAGAAAGGACAGGAAAGAAGCATCGAAAAGCAATCATCAAAGAAAGAATCGAGTGGGAATCGAGACGAGGATTCTCTAGATTCGCCGATACGCTTGGTTTCCCTTCCTGATCGCTGGGGCTTCGATCTGAATTTTGCTGAGCTGGCTAAGGATTCGGCGAGCACTTACGCATCTCTCGTGGCAGGCGGAGACACGGGTACCCTGCCTCGTTCCATTTCTTGGCACACCGTACTCTTCTTCGACACACGTGATCCAGTATGGCGCGTCATTTATGAACGGGCCAACCGGCCGGTAATAATAGAGCGTCCGTTCGAACAGGGATCGATCGTGTTGACCGCGGATTCATATTTTCTCAGTAACGAGGCCATGCGGTGGGAACGACATCCCGAATTGCTTGCGTGGCTGGTTAGACCAAGCCAAGACGTCATTTTTGAGGAGACGCACCACGGGGTGAGAGAGACCCCCGGTATTATGGCACTCGCTCGCAAATATCGGATGCACGGTCTATTCGTATGGAGTCTCCTCCTCGCCGCGCTGTTTGTCTGGAGAAGTTCGTCTCCTTTTGTCCCCCCCCCCGAAGATGATTCTACGCAAAAGAAAAGCATTTCGATCCTGGGGAGAGATTCGTTCGCCGGGTTCATCAATCTTCTTCGGAGGACCGTGTCGGCCCGGGACATCCTCACTGTCTGTTTTGACGAGTGGAAAGACTCGTATGCCCGTGCCGGCAAACAATTCACCGGCAAACTACAAACGGTCAAAGAGGTTGTCGATCGAGAGAAGGCACGACCAGCGAATCAGCGTGATCCCGTGCGGACTTATCAACGCGTCAGTCACATTCTCACCGGTGGAGGAAAGGGACAGTGAACACTCACGTTGACAAATTAAAAGAAGTCCTCGCGTACGCCAGGGAAGAGGTTGCGAAGGTGATCATCGGGCAAGACAGAGTTGTCGACCATGCATTGATTGCAATATTTACGGGCCACCATGCGATGATCGAAGGAGTTCCCGGGGTAGGCAAAACATTGTTGGTCCGGACGCTCGCACACGTACTAGGCTGTGAGTTTGCCCGCATCCAATTCACGCCTGACCTGATGCCGGCTGACATTACCGGAACGAACGTGTTCAACCTTCAGCGGAATGAGTTCACGTTGTTGAAGGGGCCCGTCTTTACCACCTTTCTCTTGGCTGACGAGATCAATCGGGCACCGGCCAAGACTCAATCGGCACTCTTACAGGCGATGCAAGAGCGGATGGTCACGATCGACCGCGAGACACACGCGCTGTCTCAGAACTTCACCGTCTTCGCTACGCAGAATCCGATTGAATACGAAGGCACCTATCCGCTGCCGGAGGCGCAGAAAGATCGATTCATGCTTAAGATCTCGATGGGTTGTCCAGAGCGAGAGGAGGAATTGGCGCTAGCGGAGCGGATGCTCGGAAATGGGTCGCCTGAGATGACCCTCATGAGGGGCGAGGTGCGACCCGTGGTCACATCCGATGTGCTAACAGACCTCCGTCGTTCATTGGAAGGAATCGTGATCCGTGAGGATCTGGTCGGCTACCTGATAGATATTGTTCGCGAAACACGCAAGCACGACAGCATCCTCGTCGGTGCTGGACCGCGAGCGACGCAGGCTTTGCTCCTTGCGAGTCGGGCGTACGCGGCGATTGGAGGACGAGACTTCGTCACGCCGGATGACATCAAGTCAATGGCGGTCCCCGTGCTGGAGCATCGATTGGTGCTGCGACCCGAGTACGAGATCGAAGGGTTGACCGCTACGGAAGTGGTCCAAAAGATCATGCAAGAGGTTACTGTGCCGCGATGATCGTGCCAAGCCCTAGACTGCTCCTTGCAGTAAGCCTCATGGCCCTGCCCTTCCTCGCAGTGGGAGCGGCCATACCGGCACTCGTAGTTCCCTCGGCCTCGC
>JBHICF010000398.1:0-2056 GCA_046759485.1 Nitrospiraceae bacterium | reverse complement strand
ATCCACTAGCATGGGGGTGCGGTTTGTCCACAAACTCCTGCCTGGATGCTGCAGGGTATGAATTCTGAGGCTGTTTACTGTCCCTTATGCGGAAGCAACGAGGCCTATCCTGCGCTTGAGTGGCAAGGCAGAAGGATGGTCCGTTGCCGCGGGTGTAGTCTCGTGTATCGTAACCCCCGCCCGACAGGCTCTACGGTCCGCGAGAACTACGCGTCCGAGCGGACAAGCCTTGGATGGGAGGAACGAGTAGGAAACCGGCGAAGTCACCAGTTCCATCGATTCTTCGACCTTTTTCCAGGTCGGCCCGGCCGATTATTAGATATCGGATGCGGTTACGGTTTTTTCCTGAAGATAGCCGAGGAACGAGGCTGGGAGACCGTCGGCGTGGACCTGGACCCGAAGGGTATCAGCTACGCGAAGGAGCGTCTGCAGGTCAATGCGCTCTTGGGGGATTTCAGAGACCTTGACTTACCCGACAGCTCCTTCGATCTTGTGACCCTGTGGAACGTCGTGGAGTGCGTCCCGGACCCGCTGGAGCTGCTTCACCAACTCCGGCCGCTTCTAAGAGTGGGAGGAACCGTCTTTATCAGGACGCAGAACGAACCATGGCAGCTTTTAAGCTTCAGGCTGACTAGTGTGCTTCCCCGGCTAGGATGGAACAGCGTGTTTGAAAAGCGACCCTTCCCGACCTTTGTCTTTCACTTGAGCAGCTTTTCCCGCTCTACTCTGCGCCTCCTCCTGGAGCAATCCGGGTTCGTTCCCCTCAGCGTCGAAAACAGCAAACCGACGCAAGGCGATCCGTACCTTGGGCTTGGCTCCCAAGGGGAGCTGCTATTTACACTGATCAAAATGGCCGTCCACGGCCTCGCGCAAAGCGCCGCGTTTCTCTCCGGAGGCCGCTGGCTCATTGGGCCCTCCCTCGAGGCCTGGGGACGACGAGTTAAAAATTCTGAAACTGCGCAAGGTTAAAGCTTGACGATTCGAGCTCCTGAAGGTTGGACGACGCGGGTAGCGTTGCGGGTGTCGACGATGAGGCGGGCGTTCTGTGTTATCCAATCCCAATCGTAAGCCCCGTGGTCGGTGGCTATGATGGTACAGTCTGCCTCTTGCAGATGGGAGGCTGTCAGGTCCACTGAGGCGAGGAGTTCACCGTCCAGGTCCAGACAAGGTACATGCGGATCATGGTAATCCACCAGTGCCCCCTTGGCCTTGAGAAGGCGAATAATATCCAGGGCAGGTGATTCGCGACAGTCAGCAACATCCCTCTTGTAGGTGACGCCGAGAATTAGGATTGTGCTTCCCTTGACCGCTTTCTGCTCCTCATTGAGGGCGTCGACAACCTTTGTTGCTACATAAGAAGGCATGTAGGCATTCACCTCGCTCGCCAGTCCAATGAATCGCGCGGTGTAATTCAACGTCTTGAGCTTCCACGCGAGGTACTGCGGGTCGATGGGAACACAATGGCCTCCAAGCCCGGGCCCAGGGGTGAACGGCATAAAGCCAAAAGGCTTGGTTCCGGCCGCCTCGATGATTTCCCAGACGTCCAGACCCAACCGGTCGCACATAAGGGCAACCTCGTTGACAAGTGCGATATTCACAACCCGAAAGGTGTTTTCTAGCATCTTGACCATCTCGGCCGCGCGAGTGGATGAGACGGGGACGACCTTTTCCATCGCTGTGGCGTACAGGGCACAAGCCATCTCCAGGCACATCTCGGAAATCGCACCGATCACTTTGGGAATCTGATGCAGTGGAAACTGTTGACTCCCAGGGTTGATCCGCTCAGGTGAGTACGCGAGGTAGATGTCCTGCCCCACGCGTAGCCCCTTTGCCTCGATCCCAGGGAGGAATATCTCTTCGGTAGTCCCAGGAAACGTCGTGCTTTCCAGAACGACGAGCTGCCCCTTCCTGAGAAACGGAAAAATACCCTTGGCAGCAGCCACGATGAAGGAAATATCTGGCTCTTTGGTTTTGCTCAGCGGCGTGGGGACGCAGATGATGATGACATCGGACTGTTCAATAGCTGCATAGCTTGAAGTCAGGGTGAAGCTGCCAT
>JBHICF010000397.1:0-2061 GCA_046759485.1 Nitrospiraceae bacterium | reverse complement strand
GGCGCGATATGCACGCAGCCCGTGCCTTGCTCCAACGTGACGAACTCGCCAAGCACGATCGGTGAGAGACCATCGGATACCGGCCGACGACACCGCAGCCCTTCAAATCCCTCTCGTCCTTTCTTCACACCACGTATGACATATCCATCGAAACCACAGGCTTTGGCGACATTCTCGATCAGCTTCTCCGCCATGAGAAGGACCTCGCCATTGACCTCCACGAAAGCATACTCATACTCAGGGTGTAGACTCACAGCTTGATTCGCGGGAAGCGTCCAGGGAGTCGTCGTCCAAATGACGATCGACACAGGATGACCCTTTGGCGTGATGCCGGCGAACCCACCTGGCAGGGCATCATGGAGTGGGAACTTCACATAGATCGACGGCGACGTATGCTCCTCGTACTCGACCTCCGCTTCGGCCAAAGCCGTCTGGTCGACTGTGCACCAGAGGACTGGTTTCAATCCCTTGTAGACTCCGCCCTTCCGCACGAATTTTCCGAACTCCCGAAGTATGGTTGCCTCATACGCTGGATCCATCGTGAGGTAGGGTCGCCCCCAGTCGCCAAGCACACCCAAGCGGCGAAATTCATCCCGCTGGATCTGATAGAATTTTTGGGCATACTCGCGAGAAAGCCTGCGGATCGCCAGCGTGTCTAGCCCCTTCTTCTTCTCGCCCAGCTCCTTGAGAACCTGATGCTCAATGGGCAAGCCGTGGCAGTCCCATCCCGGCACATAGGGAACCCGGTATCCAGCCATCGTCTTGGATTTGATGATGATGTCTTTCAGGACCTTGTTCAGGGCATGCCCGATATGGATTCGACCGTTTGCATAGGGAGGCCCGTCATGCAGCACATAAAGCGGACGGCCAGCGGCGGACTCTTGAATGCGCGCGTAGAGCCCCTCCCGCTCCCACCGCGCAAGGAGCTCGGGTTCCCGGTTAGGCAGGTTGGCCTTCATCGGGAAATCGGTCCGGGGCAGGTTTAGCGTGGCTTTATAGTCCATGGGGATTCCATGATCGTATTGAAATCCACCCGTTAGCCGAGGGTCATGGAAGGGGAGGTCGCGCGCAGCCGCTCGGTCGCGCGGGCCACTAGCTCAATGCCATCATGCGGTCAAGTGCCAGCTTCGCCCAAACCTTCTCATCATCCGGCACAACGATATGGTTAACGACATGCCCCTCGGTGAGGTTCTCCATGGCCCAGCAGAGATGGGGGGCGTCGATCCTAAACATGGTGGCGCACTGGCAGACCGTGGGAGAGAGGAAGAAGACTCGTTTGGTGGGTTGTTCACGCTTGAGCCGGTTCACCAAGTTAAGCTCGGTTCCCACTGCCCACGTGGTGCCGGCTGGTGCCGCACTGACGGTCCTGATGATGAACTCCGTCGACCCGACCAGATCGGCTTGATTCACGACGTCCTCGTGGCATTCGGGGTGCACGATAATCTGGATTTCGGAGTAGTGTTTCTTGAAATACTCCACGTGGGCCGGCTGGAACATCTGGTGCACGCTGCAGTGGCCTTTCCAGAGGATCAGGCGAGCCTGCTTGATCGCTTCCGTGCTGTGCCCCCCGTTCGGCAGATAGGGATCCCAGACGATCATCTGCTCCCGTGGCATTCCCATCTTGTTGGCAGTATTACGGCCGAGGTGTTCATCTGGGAAGAACAGGATCTTCTGCCGACGCGCCCAAGCCCATTCCATGATGGCCCTGGCATTTGAGGATGTGCAGGTGATGCCGCCGTGCTCGCCACAGAATGCCTTCAGGACTGCGGCCGAGTTCACATAGACTACTGGGGTGACAGTATCTTCGACGGGGAAGATCCGGCCTAGCGAGTCCCAGCACTGATCGACCTGCTCGATCGCCGCCATATCGGCCATCGAGCACCCAGCTGCGAGATCAGGGAGGATCACCGTCTGCTTCGACCGACTAAGGATATCGGCCGTTTCAGCCATGAAGTGGACTCCACAGAACACCACATATGGCCGGTCCGCATGCTGAGCCGCCAGCTTTGCTAGCAAAAGAGAATCCCCTCTGAAATCAGCGTGTTCAATCACCTCATCTCG
>JBHICF010000396.1:0-2062 GCA_046759485.1 Nitrospiraceae bacterium | reverse complement strand
CGGAAGATGTCAATAGTTTGAGACACCACTTGGTCGAAATTAGTGTAGATGCTCCGGGTCATTCTCTGTGTTGTTGACCATGCCGAGCTCGAGTTCGACACGGGTACGATCTTCGGGTGGATTGATCCACACCGCAGGTGGCAGTTCCTGGGGCTTGGGGACGCCGTGCACGAATCGCTCCGGGTGCGCAGCATGTGCCTGCTCCAGCACCCGACGTCGAGCAGCGAGGGCGTCGTCGGCTTGCCCGTAGTGAACCATCGCCGGGGTGAGGTATGCGATGCCCGAGTGACGATGCTCGGTGTTGTACCAGGGCAAGAAGTGCCGGCACCAACTGCGTGCATGCTCGTAGCCGCCGAATCGCTCGGGGTAGCCTGCTGCGTACTTCATCGTCTTGAACTGCGCCTCGGAGTAGGGATTGTCGTCAGAGACGTGGGGGCGCGAGTAGGAACGCTCCACACCGAGATCGGCGAACAGTTCGGCGAGTGTCTTCGCCGTCGGTGCCGAGCCCCGGTCGGCGTGCACGGTGAGCTCTGCGGGCTCGACCCCCTGTTGGCGACAGGCCTGCGCGAACAGCGCTCGGGCGTTCACCCCGTTCTCACGGTGGGCCAGCATCCAGGCAACGACGAAACGGCTAAACACGTCGAGCACCACGTAGAGGTAGTAGTAGGTCCACTTCACCGGCCCGCGCAACTTCGTCAGGTCCCAGCTCCAGACCTGGTTCGGACCCGTGGCGAGGAGCTCGGGCTTGGTGTACTCGGGGTGGCGGCGCTGCGCCCGGCGCTCTCGAACCTCCTGATTCTCGGCAAGAATCCGGTACATCGTGCGCACGCTGCAAAGATACTCGCCCGCATCGAGCAGCGTCGCATACACCTCAGCCGGCGAGTAGTCGACAAACCGCGGTTCGTGCAGCCGCGCGAGCACCGTCGCGCGCTCGGCCGGGATGAGCGCTCGCGGCGAGCGCTGTCGCTCGCACGCCGCGCCGGTAGCACCCCGTGGCCGGCGCGAGCGATAGTACGAACCGCGTGCCAGCCCCAACGCCTCGCAGGCCCTCCTCACCGGCACCTGTCCGCGAAGCTCGGCGACCGCATTCATTTGCGCCTCCCGCTCTCGGGCGTCGACTCCAGTGATACCCCGAGCACCTCGGACAGTTTTTTTTGCACCTCAATGATCTTCTCCGCCTGCACGAGCTTCTTGCGCAACCGCTCGTTCTCCCGGCGCAGCTTCTCGAGCTCGCGCTCCTGTGACGACATCTTCGCCGCACGCCCGCGCTTCTTCGACGACATCGAGGCCAGCGCACCCGAATCGCGCTGCTTGCGCCAACTCGTCAAGTGCGAGGAGTACAACCCCTCTCGACGAAGCAACGCGCCAACCTCACCCGACGACGTACACCGCTCGGCCTCATGCAAAATCCGCAGCTTGTACTCGGCGGAGAACTGCCTGCGAACCGGGCGCTCAACCACCTCTGGGTCTACGGGCTTCGAGCCATTCGATCCTGACTGCATCTCCTTCTACCTCCATCGCCCTGCTCACTATTATCCGCGTGGAGGTGTCTCAAGTCATATTGGCACACAGGGCCGCGGCAGACCGATGGTCAATGAATTCAATGGCGAGCCGTTCCACATTGCTCTGGCACGCCCGCGTGGTAGCTTCGAGTTTATATACGCCGAAATCGGATTAGGTACTACTACGGTGACCGGTGGGATGGATATGGCGTTCGAAGATTCCTATGCGCAGTTCTGCGTGCATCATTACAATCAGGACGGGTTAGTCCGCGCTTAGTGAGGGCTGCTGCCTGGACGCCCCGCGCCTCACCATTAAGGGGCCCAATCTTCGTCGGAGTTGGGCACTCACTGAGATTTGCGATTCCACTTCACAGGCTGCTTTGTAGACATTTCAGCCTGTTCGAGAGCTCTGCACGTATCGATCTGACTCCGGTTCCATGATCTTCGGAATGACCGATTCGGGTCGTGGATTCAACCGGTCGACGCAACACAAGCGTTGAATCGCTCTGCCGGTGTTTCGAATTCTCATGTCTTCCTGGGTCGTTCGTTCAGTTCGCGGG
>JBHICF010000395.1:0-2073 GCA_046759485.1 Nitrospiraceae bacterium | reverse complement strand
GCCTTGAGAAAATCTGGGGCAGAAACTTCCTTGAGTTCGGGCTCAGAAAGTTGAGTTACCTTGACGCTGAAAACGAATATTGGCATCGATTCTCCCTCTGCAACTCTTGTGATCCTCCTGAGGCCTGCGGCGTGTTGAGGGTGTCTTAACCGATCTTAGACGCCGCACGAGGGGAAAAAGCCGCAGGCAAGGGGAAAACTTGTTATCGCGTCTCATCTATCGGGACCGAAGTTGCACCTTGTTCCTTTTCCCCCTTCACCATATAAACTCCAGATCGCCGGACGAGGTTCCCGCCTCTCTCCGAAGGCCGGGTCAATACCCATCTTTTGGCCCTGCCAAGGGAACCGTTCCCTTGTCATGGGCGTTGAAAGAGGTGAGGAGGATGGTCACATACCGATATGTGGATAAAGGATAGAAGATGATCGGGTGCACGTTTCGAGGCGAGGCTTGGTCATCCCGGGGAGGAAAGACATGGTCTGGCTAAAGATGCCGAATGAACGCCCCTGTGGAACTTGTGGAGGGGTGGTCGAGCATTGGGTTCTCCTGCAGGGTGACGGGCCCAGGGTCGCCGAGGCCATCTTCTGCCCAGTCTGTTACCCCGTGTGGCTTCACGTGACGGGGGCGGGTACGAATCGGTCCTTAAGATCGTGGGGGGAGCAGTGAAACTCTTTTATGAGATCTCCATTCTAACTTCCCTAATTTTCTACAGCACCTTGAGCATTGCGCTCCTCGCCCCCTGGATGTATCGGAGGCTGCACGGAGGATGACGCAATGTGGGTGAAGAGCCCCAGCGAGCGCCGCTGTGGAGCCTGTGACGCTGTCATAGAGAGGTGGGTTCTCCACAATGATCGCGGACATAACGTCGCCGAGGCCACCTTCTGCCCCGTGTGTTATCCCGATGTTGAGCGGATATTCCACACGCCTGAGGCGGCGCGCGATGCCGCGCGAATGACTTCCGAATTGGAAGCCAGGTCCGAGGCTGAGGGAGTAAAAACTCCTCTACTTCTCTGAAACCTTTGGGCTTTCATGATCATCTAATGAGTGTTGGAGCGGCGAACCCGCGGGGCTCAATTCTAGTTAAACTAATAAGGGAGAATCGGCCGTTTTCCTTTGAGTTAGACGAGGAAGGGACGTGAATCAAATGAAGAAGATTCTTGGAGCTCTCGTTCTGGTCGTGACCGTCTTCGCCCCAACCCAGATCGTCTTGGCCGAAGAGCCTGTCCAGGAGAAAGTGGCAGAGGTCCGGACGCCCCCGGAGGGCGTTGGCCCTGCGTCCGGCGGCTTTCGTATCTGGAAAGGGGTCTCTGGAAAGGGGTCATCTGCAAAGGGGTCATAGGGAACTTGCCCCGATTTAACGGACGGGTCGCATGGGGTGATGTGCGTGTCGGGGAGCAAGATTCCTCCGTAGCTCTAAAACCTTTTGTGTTTCACCCGCATCTAAGTGGTAAGGGAACATCGAAAGGTCGACTGTCGGGGTGGAGATGTTCGGTGCTTGGCTAAACGAAATGAAGTATGTGAATCCAGTGATGGGGCTGGGCAATCTTCTGTCTAGAGTACTCCTCGCGATTCTCATCATTCTTTCCACGAGCGCGAGCCCAATTTATGCAGGGTCCCAAAGAACTCTGATCAATCTGCGGGGAGATCAAGTCCTCGTGCCTCATGATGTCCCGCAGAAGGAACGCTTTGTCTTGAGGCGGTTGATCAGCGTGGATGACCGTTTGATCGTATTCCTGTACAGCGATCCCAAATTCCGACGGCCAGTAGATTACGCGGAGACCTACAACCTCATGGGCGAGCTCCTTGAGGTCGCCTGGTACAAGCCCGCTGAAGGTGTCATGAGAGCCCGGGACATCAATCTGGGTAACCCCAAGGCCACGGGGCCAGCCCGGATTCTGGAAATCCTCCCCGAGTTTCGTGAAAATCGGCAAACACACAGGTGACCGAGAAAGACTCTCGCCGCAGGCAGACGAGACAATAAAAAACTTTCCGAGGTCATATCCAAAGGAGGAAAAGGTCATGCGAAGCTTCATTAGTCTGATCGCGGCCGTCGTCCTGCTGAGCGCCTGTGCTCAG
>JBHICF010000394.1:0-2075 GCA_046759485.1 Nitrospiraceae bacterium | reverse complement strand
GCGCGGATTGACTTGTCGAAGACACCATCGCCACGCTGCGAGTCGGTCTGGGAAGAACGGAAATAGGGAAGGGAGGCGATCACCTCCACTTGATGAGAGGCCAGAAACTCAGCGAGGTCTGCTTGGGCGGGTAGCAGGAGCACGCTCAGGTTGCAACGGTCCATCACATGGCGACCCAGCCGACGAGCTTGCTCGACGAGCCATCTGAATTGAGGATTCAGTTCAGGGGCTCCCCCGGTGAGGTCGACTGTGGGAATCTCGGATTGCTTCAACACCTCCACGCACAATGCTGCCGTCTCGCGAGTCATGACCTCCTTGCGATCAGGCCCAGCGTCCACGTGACAATGTCGACAGGTCTGATTGCAGAGTTTGCCGACGTTGAGCTGGAATACTGTAATCCCGGTCGCGCGGAGTGGCGGGAGTCCCGACGAGAGCAGGCGCGTTTCAAAGGGTGGACAGGAGACGGCACGGGACAGCAGTAGGCGCTGCTCACCCGTAGAGGCCAGCAGACTATTCCGTGCGAGTAAGCTCAACGCCATCGATCATTCTCTCGCCACGTGTGGCATGCGTATGTCTGGCTCTAGCAGCAGGATTCGGCTGGATTGCAGGGGACCGCGGTTCCGTTTATTGCCTGACCAGCCCGATTGATGACGGCGAAGTGACGGTTGTAGGCTTCTGTTGAGAGCACAGCGAGTGTTTTCGAGCAGATCTCCAGGGGCACCCCCCGCCGGTAGACGTGCTTGTCGTCGTCAGCCACTTCGGCAAATGGCCCTGTGAAAATGGCGTAGTCTCCTTTCCAGATGCAAGGCGTCTGCTCAGGCAGAATGGCCAGCCACCGTGGGTCGGATGCGTGAAGCGACACAGGAGTGTCGGAGAGCAGGAAGAACGCCTGAAACGGGGCCGTGTGAAGCAACTGAGCCGTGGCCGCGCCCACTGCCTGTGGGATGCCACGACGATAGGTCTGTCCAAGTTCATCCGTCACCTCACTGAAGGGACCCAGCAGCGTCGCAAACCGGGCGCCATTCGTCTCGAGCACGCCCGCGGGTTTGAACCCGGTTAATGTGATCGAGAGGAAATGGATCCCGTCAATGACACGCCAGGGAATGAACTGGACTTGGTGAATCCCCTCAAAGCCGGCCTCCCGCATCCCCTGCACATACTCGCCAACCTGCAACGCGCCGGACAGACAGTCTCCCCACTTCTCCGTGTCATGTACGAGGTAGTTCGGGACAGGCTGGTCGGACACGATATCTGAAATCGTGAACCGTCCGCCTGGTTTAATAACTCGAAACATCTCCTTGAATACTTTACGTTTGTCAGGAGCCAAGTTGATGACGCAGTTGGAGATGATCAGATCGACAACCTCACTATCCACGGGCATCTTGTCCGCCATACCCTTGCGGAACTCTACATTACCGGTTGCATACCCAAGGTTCGTGGCTACAATCGGACAGTTCCGCTGCGCGATCGAGAGCATGGTGTCGGTCATGTCGATCCCGATCACGTGACCGCTGGGACCGACCCGACGAGAAGCCTCAAAGCAATCGATCCCGCCTCCGGATCCGATGTCCAGCACCGTCTCCCCGAGTTTCACGGTCTCCAGTCCGGCGGGCGTGCCGCAGCCGTATGAAATTCTGAGGACTTCCTCAGGAACGAACGTGCGCAGATCCTCAAAGTCGTAGCCAGTGGGACAGCACATCTGTTCGCCTGCAGCAGCAGCCTTCCCGTACCGCTCGCTTACCTGTTGGGTAATCTGATCGTCCAGCATGCGCTCCTCTCAGTGGAATGAATGTATCGAGATGCATCCATGTACCAATTCCCATTTGCTCCCGTCAACAAATTTTGCGGAAGCTATCATGAGGAGAGTTGACCTCTGTGATCTGGTTGATGAAGGCGGTTGAGCAACAACACATGACACCCATCCCTGGCATCTTCACTGCTTTCAGCATTGGTCGGTCGAGATCGACAGAGCTTACAGGCTCCAGTTTTTCCCTCAATCCATCGATGGGACCCGCTCAGGGCTGCGATCGAGAGGGGCCACACCCCAAGATCCAAACCGTGCTCAGGTGGTGCGG
>JBHICF010000393.1:0-2085 GCA_046759485.1 Nitrospiraceae bacterium | reverse complement strand
GTTCAAGTGACTGACATCATTCCGCGCGTCCTGAGTACAGCGAGAAATGTCAGGCTCTACCCCCTCCACAGCCAGACCATCACTGCGTCTATCGAACAGTTAGCAGAGGTCCTGCAGGGCTTTCTTGGTCGGCAACCATCCCTCACACTGGCGCGCGCCAGCGGCTCGCTGCTCGTCAACGGCCGCCGGGTCGATACGTCTGATCTCGGGGAGATCTCGACAGGGTTCATCGACTTCCTGAAGGCGCTGGGGCTCAACAGCCTCACGTTCTTGCGGGACGTGTCCGCCAAGGAAGTCAGTGTCTTTGTGAGTGCGCTCAGACAGACACCTGCCTCGGGGTACGGGATCGATTTCTGGAAGGAGTTTGCCAAAGGAAATGGTCTCTCTCACATCCTATTCGACGAGATCGTCTACGACGTCAAGGTGGCGCAGACTCTTCGAGAAGCGGAGATGAGCCAACCCGCTGAAGAAAGCGAGGAGGCCGCGCTCGAGGCGGGAGCGAAAGAACGTCTCCTCACCGAAGACGCCGCGGAAGATCTTTCGGATCAAGAGCTGGTGGAGGAGTTCTCGAAAGAGCCGTTCGACGCGTTCCTGGAGGCCATGCCGAATCGGGCCACTGATCTCCTGCAACAGGGGAATGGCAAGCGAGTTCGGCAGATGCTGCAGTGGCTGTTCAGGGAGTTCTCAAGTCGTGATATTGGCCTCCGCGAGAAGATTGTTAATGTCAGCCGGGTGACCCTTGATACCGTCCCGCTTGGGTTCAAGCAAGGCCTCACCAAGCTCCTCGCGGATCCATTGTTTGTCGTGTTTACCAACGAAACTGATCCCAAGCTGGTAGGAGTTGTTGCCGGGCTTCTTCATCGAATGGCTGGTAATCTGATTCAGTTCTCGGACTATCTGCTCGCGACTCGAATCTTTTCCCAGCTCCATGATCGATACAAGCAACTTGAGGAGACCAAAGATCTACGGGCGCAGAAGCTCGCCAGGATCCTTGACCGGAAGCTCGAACTCAAAACGCAGAAGTTGCTCATGGATGATCTACATTCGGGTGTGCCAGCTCGTCAGGAGCATGCCGCCCAGGTACTCGGGAGTCTCGGGCCGGCGAGCATGTCGATGCTCGTCGATATCATCAAACAGGAAGATGACATCAGAGTGGGACAACTCGCGGCCGGCCTGCTGGCAGAGCAGGGTCCGAAGGCCGCCAAGGCCTTGAAGAGTGAGCTGGTGCTGGGAATGACCGGCCTAGAACGTGCGCGGATTCTGGATGTGGTGGACACCGTCACGCGCACGTTGAATACCGAACTGGCATACAGCCTGGGCGACAGGGATCCAGATGTACGCGAAGCCGCCTTCCGACTCGCAGAGCGCCTGAACGATAAGCAGGTGGTAACGCTGCTCGTGGACTGCGCCAAGGGCATTGAGACTGCATTGGCCACCAGCGCGATCCGATGCCTCGGAAAGCTCAAGCCCTCTGGCATCACCGAATTCCTGGTCTCCTTGCTGACGTCCTCTAAGGACAAGGCACGGGTCATCGCGTGCTGTCAGGCCCTCGGCCAGGTTGGGGATCCCGAAAGCGTCGACCCGCTCGTCGGAATTCTAGTCGCTAAGGGTTTCTTGTTCATCGGCAACAAATGGGATGCGGAGATCCGAGCCGCTGCGGCGTTCGCCCTGCGTCAAATCTCCGATCCAAGAGCAGCGCAGGTGCTCGTGACGCTTGCGAATGACCGGGATCCACGAATCAGGCAGATTGCCAAAGCCTACGGCTAGCAGCGTGTCATCCAGCTTGAACTAGGGGGTTGCTGCCCCCAGCATTGAACATTGCCTTCCCCGCAGTCCTTCCGTTATAGTAGCGCACTCAATATCGGAGAAAGGTACTGGCGCTCCCATGATCAGTGCTGATGTTCTGACAAGTTTCATCCAGCAGGCGCTTCCCGATGCGGCGGTGTCCGTCACGGACCGCACCGGCACGATGGATCACTTGAGCGTGCACGTGACCTCGGAACTATTCAAAGGCAAAACGCCCCTGGACCGACACCGGCTGATCTACCAGGCGCTGGATGTACCCATGAAAGACGGACGCATCCA
>JBHICF010000392.1:0-2100 GCA_046759485.1 Nitrospiraceae bacterium | reverse complement strand
TCCGTTGGTAGCTCGCCAGCGTCGAGGCAAAGCAGATAGTGGTCTATGGCGAGGTCATAGTCATTCGCCTTAAGAGCGCTGCCGGCTTTTTGGCAATCCTCTGGTATCTTGACCTGTGCGTCCCGAAAACTCGAGCCCAGTGAATGAGGATGAGATTCTCGCCCAATGACTCCTCAGGACTCCTACTCGGCGTCTTATCTCCTTAGGTGAGACGCCTTCTCTACGAGTCGACTGCGCTTGGCGCCCGGGGCTGTATCTTTCAACTCCTTGTGGATTTCGATGTAACGGGCCCGAATCGTCTCGAACTCCAGGCTGTGGTAGAGACGCGCAGCCCACGCCAATTCGTTCTCATCCCACAGAAGGAAGTACTCGTCGGGGATGAACTGAAGATACCAGGGTTCCTCGTCGCTCGAACCATGCCAGATGTCCAGCGCGACTATTTCTAGACCGAGGAGGCCAGGGATGATGTATAGGTTGGCGAGCATCGTCTGCTTCAGCTTCCTGGCGGCACCCTCCTGGTCACCGGCACGCCAAGAGGCCAACGTCCAGCACAGGAAGTGGCCGGGTTCGCCACAGTCATCTGGAAACTCCGCTTCAAACCATCGAAAGGACTTCATCGCACCCTCGGTGTCGCCTAGCAGCAAGTAAGACGGTCCGAGAAGATACCGTTTCCCCGCCCCGTCCCGATAGTCGCCGTAGGTGCGCTTCTCTTCTCGAAGCTTCCTTTCGTACCTTCTAATTCGTTCTCGGATTTTCCGGAGCTCGGGCTGTGCCCTCTCCATCACACCACCTGTCCGTCCCCAATATTCATGCCGCCTTCGGTAGATAGTAGTGATGGAGCCCTCCCGCGCACGGGAACTCGACAATCTCGGCTGAACGCGCCGGCGTGACGTTCCGATAGTCGGGCGCGTCCATTCCGAGTGACCGGTGACAACGCCACCGTTGATAATAGTCAAAGTAAGCCCTGAGAAGGCGTTTCAGATGACGGGCGTTGAGTATGACGACGTGCTCCAGCAGCTCTCGGCGAATGCTGCCGATCAATCGTTCCGCATACGGATTCTGCCAGGGTGACCCTCGTGCCGTCACAATTTCTTCCATCCCGAGGCTTTGAACACGGCGCTGAAAGCGCTCGCCGTAGATACCATCGCCATCTCGAAGCAGAAATTGTGGGGCAGTGTCAAACGCAAACGCCTCCACCATCTGTTGAGCCGTCCATTGCGCCGTCGGATGCTCGGTGACATTGAAGTGAAGGATACGCCGTCGATCGTGTGCGACGACCAGAAAGACAAACAATACAGTGAACCTCACCGTCGGGACCGTGAAGAAGTCGATGGCCACGAATTCGCTAAGGTGCTGAGTGAGAAAAGTCTGCCAGGAGGGCGAGCGGGGTGTGAGCATCCGCGGTCGGTACTTCTCCACCGTCGATTTCGCGACATGGATCCCAAGCATGCGAAGTTCGCCGACAATTCGAGGCGAGCCCCACGTCGGATTCGCCTGCCACATCCGCCTGATGAGACACCGGAGTTCGGGCGAGATCGCCGGCCGACCGGGACCTCGCGACCGGCTCAGCCTTCGCCAATGATCACGAAAACGGTCTCTCTGCCACCCCGTCACGGTCCTGGGTTGGACAAAGAACAACACACGACGCCAGTCGGACCAGAGTGTCGCGATCACCGACCACAGCCAGCGATCGGGGGGCGTGATGGCGGGACGTCGCCCTCGCACGTTGTAAAGTGCGAGCTGGTGTCGCAATGCAGCATTCTCGAGTTGAAGCGAAACCCGGGAACGGAAGCCAGCGGAGATGAATGTCAGCAAAAATTGAATGAGTCGGGCCATGGGCCCCATGATGCCGCAGCCCACCGAGTTCTTCAATGAAATCAATTGCTACGTATATTCGGGACGCACAGCCCCCGGCACAGACCAGGAGCATGGGTTCGGCGGTCGCCACCATGCCCAGGATTTGCGGCGCGGCGGCAGCGCCGCGGAGCGGCATCCATGCCGTCGCCGCCGCAAGCACAAGGGCCGCAGACAGGACCCGAAACCGGTTACCCACGGCAGCCTCCTTTCCACAAGAGACGCACTTGACGCGCCCCTCGGCAC
>JBHICF010000391.1:0-2105 GCA_046759485.1 Nitrospiraceae bacterium | reverse complement strand
GGCTCTGGAGGCGTTCCTGAAGATCGGAGCCACCGAGTGGCAATACACACATGGCGTGCGCAATGTTGAGGCGATCAGTCCCGACAATTGGCTCGTCGACCAGTACCTGCTCGACCGTCCAGGCAACAAGGACATTCAACTTCGGTTGTTCTATGAGTACGGCTCAAACCCGCCACTCTACCCGAAGTGGCAGGCTTACTTGCGGCAGCATCAACCGCCGACGTTGCTCGTATGGGGAAAGAACGATCAGATTTTTCCAGCGGACGGCGCATACCCATACAAGCGGGACCTGAAGAATCTTGAGTTTCACTTGCTGGATACTGGCCACTTCGCACTTGAGGAAGATGGAGAGGTGATCGCCGATCACATCCGACGCTTTCTCGCGGAGAAGGTGATGTGAGTCCGTTGATCCGGCTGGCCGTATTGTATCGAGGCTCAATCGGAGAGAGGAATGTGAGGTCATCATGAAAGCCATGTCTGTCAATGTAGGACTGCCACGAACGGTGACATGGAAGGGCAAACCTGTTACGACCGGAATCTTCAAGGAAGCCGTTGAAGGCCGAGTCAAAGTGCGAGCGTTGAACATGGACGGCGACCGACAGGCTGATCTGTCGGTCCATGGAGGCAGGGACAAGGCCGTCTATGCCTACCCGGCTGAGCATTACGCCTTCTGGAAGGATCAGCTGCCCGGAGTTGAGCTTCCCTGGGGAATGTTCGGCGAAAATCTCACGACGGAAGGGCTTTCAGAGGATACGGTTCACATAGGCGATCGCTTTCGTATCGGAACCGTTGAGCTGATCGTGACCCAGCCGCGCATGCCCTGCTACAAACTCGGCCTCAAATTTGGTCGATCCGATATGGTCAAGCGATTTCTGAGCAGCGGCCGGTCAGGATGGTACTTCGCGGTAGCCCGGGAGGGAGAGGTTGGCACCGGGGACGCCATTGAGCTTCTCCACCACGACCCCAACCGAGTTCGGGTGGCTGATATGAACCTTCTCTACCGCGGAGAGGTCAGTGACAGAGTTAAAGTGTGAAGTTTAATGTTTCGAGCTGTGTAGAACTCTCAACTTTTTAAAATCGAAACGCCAAACTGTCTGGCTGGAGCCATGCTTGCCTCGATACCCTCCTGACATCGAACAACAGCGTGAAGCGTGGCGCACCCGCGTACGCCGGCGCCCGGTGCACATTGAGAAACCAGGACCAGGCCAGGAATCTGTCTGGGACTATCCCCGTCCACCACGAGTTGAGACAGTGCCCGATCGGCTCTCCGTCGAATTCGCCGGAACTGTCCTGGCGGAGACAGTGCACGGATTGCGTGTCCTCGAAACGTCCGGCCCACCCGTATATTATTTTCCCCGGATCGATGTCCAAGTTGAATATCTCGAGTCAACTCTTCTGAGAACGCTATGCGAATGGAAGGGGTATGCTCAATATTGGTCCGTACGCGTTGGCACTCGATGCGCAGAGAACGCTGTCTGGAGTTATCCAGATCCCGAACCCGAGTACGAGTCACTCCGCGATCACTTGGCCTTTTCTGCGTCGATGACGGACGCATGCTACGTTGGTCGTCATCGTGTCGTGCCCCAGCCCGGCCAGTATTACGGGGGGTGGATTACCCCTAACGTGGTCGGTCCGTTTAAAGGAGGACCCAGCACCGAGGACTGGTAGAGCGCCAAACGAGCGCTTCGCACTTTGAGGTTTACTAGGGTACAGTCCCAGGTATAATCACCCTCGGACACCAAATTGGAGGAGTCAAGGCGTGAGCTGGCTGACTCGGCTTGAGAAGTACTTTGAACACGACCTCTGGGCAAGAGACCTCGAGGCCCTTCACGGATTTGAACGGGTCGGCACGAGGATGCTTCGCCTGGGCGCCGCCGCTGTTTGGTCTTTTCAGGACCGCGTCTTAAGCACCAGGGCTACCGGCCTGGTCTACACAACTCTCCTCTCTCTCGTTCCCTTCCTGGCTGTCACGTTCTCCGTACTGAAAGCATTCGGTGCCCACCTGCACATTGAGCCTCTTCTCGCCCAAGCCCTGCTACCACTAGGTCCGAAAGGCGAAGAGATCACCAGCCAAGTGATCGGGTTCGTGACCAATATGAAAGTAG
>JBHICF010000390.1:0-2105 GCA_046759485.1 Nitrospiraceae bacterium | reverse complement strand
AGGCACTGACTGCAGTTGAGACAGTTTGGGGATGAGCGGCACTCCATCTCACAATGCTCGCAATTTCCGCCCAGATTGCGCACACCGACTGGCGATAGCCATGAGATAACTCTGAAAAATACGGAAAAGGCTTCACCGTACTGAAGCCAAGACCTTTCTCCAAAGAGGAAGATCGCCAAGAAGTTGAGGACTAGATACGATGACACCGCACCAGCCAGCAGCGACGGATCTGCTGGAGCAGGATATATGAGCTCAAACCAGGCAAAGGCGAGGAAGATGAGCACAGCTGGCCAGTAGCCGGCCCTTCTAGGGTATCTGACCGGCGGGTGCTCTCGCCATCTCTTCAGACTTGCTGGAGAAGTCGCTAGGCGATAGAGACCACTCCAAGGATTTACATGCACCCAAAGATTCCCGAAGATGACATGCAGATAGGTAAAGCCGATCCACCACACGGTCCATACAAATAGGGGTAGAGGGTTCGACAATGGATCACGACTACCGCGATATCCCGCCGCTATGAGGAAAATGACAAAGAGAAGCGACAGGAGGCTTGGGCAGACCGAGGTCAGCCATCTCACAGCACCTGCACGATCCACGACACCCAATTGCCTTTTGACCCTCTCGACCTTCCCAAACTTCTCGGACGGGATAAGAGTTATCAGGACGAAGGAGGCCGCGACCACAACGGCGCCACCGACAATGTACAGGGCGGTGGGAAGAAGGAGGATGAAGGCACGACCGGTCGTATGAGCGCTGGCAACAGCCGCCGAACATGCCAGAGCAGCTATTAATAACACTAGCCTATGGGCGTGCATGTGGCATCACTATCCCTAGTTGTGTGAGGTCTCGTAATAAACTTTCTTTCGCTCGAGGTTTCTCCCGCAGATCGTCCCTTGTCCTGTCAAGAGTGTAGCTCAGAGTGTACAACGTGGCCAGCCCGCAGCTTCGGATCAGCGATCGACTTGTCGCCGAGACTCAACAAGGTGTAGATTACCTGTTGCAGGTCGATCCTGAGGAGTCCCTTGATCACCTCGTGGCGGACGCCGAGTGGCAAACGAGGACGGGAAGACACCGAAGCTAGGCCGGTAGGGGGTCACCAAATGCAGTTTGGCGTCAGCTATTTCGGGGTCCGGAATCCCCAGTATGTCCAACATGATCTCGACGATATGGTCCGACTCGGTTTCGACTATGTCGTCTTTACCTTTTCTGAGAATGACCATCGCTTCTATCAGGGAACGATGGCCGAGTGCGTGCGGCAGGCTCACCAGCGAAACCTCAAAGCGTATATCGACCCCTGGGGGGTATGTGGTATCTTCGGCGGGGAAGCCTTCACCGAACGTGGTGCCTGGGATCTGGAAGGGCAACAGCGCCGCAGTGATGGTCGTCTGCTGCCTCTGCTATGCCCGAACTCTGTTGAGGTGCGCACCTATCTCCAGCGGTGGATAGTCACCGTGGCCGAAGTGCTGCACGCCGATGCCATTTTTTGGGACGAACCCCATTTCTATCTGCCCGATAATGCTTCCGGCGACCAAGGGCTATGGGGGTGTTGTTGTCTACGCTGTCAGGAACGCTTTCAAGCCACATATCAACGCCCTTTACCCAGCGAAGAAACGACAGATGTGCGGCATAACAAGCAAGAGGCGATTGCTGACCTGCTACAAGACGTGACGGCCATCGCCGCCACCTATGGTTTACAGAATATCGTATGTCTCCTTCCCGAACATGCCCATCTCGACGGTTTGCAAGCCAAATTCGATCGCTTTGCGACCAATCCCCATCTCGATGTGCTCGCCACGGATCCGTATCCTCTCATCCACGGGATGGACATCGCCACAACGCAAGTGTTTTGTGACGCCCTACTGGGTTCTTGCCAGCGGTATGGGAAGACACCACAGATGTGGATTCAGGGCTTCCGAGTTCCTGCTGCTCAGGAACCTTTGTTGGGAGAGGAAATGCGCTTGATAGTCAGGCATGGTATTCGTGATTTGGCTATCTGGAGCTATCTGGCCACGGCATATATGTCCTCACATACTTGTGCGGATGCAGTCCGGGTATGGGAGGTCTTCACTCAGACGATGCAGGATATACGTCGCTCGCTGATGCAG
>JBHICF010000389.1:0-2110 GCA_046759485.1 Nitrospiraceae bacterium | reverse complement strand
CTCATGGGTTATGCCACATGGCTCCGTCGTAGGTCTCGGTGGACTGATGGGTCAGCTTGATGGTGCTCCCGTCATGGACAGGCGAGTCAAGTGTGCCGACCTTCCGATTGACGGTCACCATGAGTTCGCCTCTCTGTAGGAACGGCATCACGCTGCCAAGTCGGTCTTGATTCGCTTCCAGCAGTGCTTTGACCGTGGTAGGACCGTCCACCGCCAATTGCACCTCCGTTTCCTCCACGCTTTGACGCAGCGTTTCACCGAACAGCAAGACCGTTACCATAAGACCGCTCCTCTTGTTGCCTCAGACTTGATGCTGGGCCAGGTCAGGGAACTCGGACACCTGCACGGGTTGCGTGACTATACCGTTTGTGGACTGTGACAGCGAAAGCAATCCTGACGTTTTGGATGTCGCGGAGACGGTGGTTGTCTTTTCCCCGGCCCATGACAACTGACGCAGTCCTTCGCAGACAGGTCTGCCCGATGATCGGCCGTCGCAGGAATCATGGGGTTCTGGTCGCGCGGTGACGGTAACAGAGAGACGAACAGGATCACCACCCCTGCGGCCAAAAGGAAGAGCCCGTCTGCTTTCCGGATGTGGATCATCAAGAACTCCCGTCCGGCCTGTGGGGGGCGGACGCTGCTGCGTAAGACTCTCGCAGCAGTTCAGCGACATGCTTGACTCGAACGCTCCCTCGAAGCCCATTGGACAGCTGAATCATGCAAGCGGGACAGCTCGTGGCCACGACTTCGGCGCCACTCATCTCGATTGCCCGCCGCTTGCGGTCGAAGATACGCTGGGCAGTCTCGTAGTCCTTCAGGATGTAAGTCCCCGCCCCTCCGGCACACCGATCAGCATCTGGCATCTCAACCAGTTCGATTCCTGGCAACTCGGCTAAGACACGGCGCGGTGCGACGGTGACCCCAGCAGCGCGGAGATGACAGGAGGAATGATACGTGACCTTACGACTGGACTGGGAGGCTTTCCGCGGCGGCAGCGATGGGTCCTTCGAGTCAGCAACGAATTCGGCAATGTGCTTGACCCGGCGGGCTAACTGTTCGGCTGCCGCCTGTTCTGGTTCGCTTGCGAACAACCGGGGGTAATCCTTCAGCATGAGCGTACAGGAGGCGCACCCCGTCACCACCGTCTCGAATGGTTGCAGCGAGGCCAGGTTGAACCGAGCCCCCTCCTTGGCGAGACCGACATGTCCATACGTCTGGATTGGTGTGCCTGAGCAACGCTGAGGGGGTAGCGCTGGATTCACGCCATGTCGCCGAAGGACATCGATGACGGCATCCCCGACGCCATCATCCAGGTAATTGGCTGCGCAGCCATGAAAATAGGCCACAGTCCGACCACTGGAGGGGGTGGAGAGCATTGTGAGGTCTGCATGCCGATCGCGCAGGTGCCGCGTCGCCAAGCGAGGCAACGTCATCTCCCGAGGAATCCGGGCCGTCTCCGCGATGCGGCGCATCACCGGCCGGGTGAGTCGTTCCAGCCAGATACGCGCCCAGCGATGGTGCCAGATCCACTGCGTGCGTGCCGCCACCTTGAGCAGCGGCTCAAATATCCAAGACCGTGCATGGACGGCGAAGATCACGCCAGCCATCCAATTAGGGTGTTCGGCGCGTCGCTTCAGGATAAGCTCTGAGACGTCTACGTCAGCCGGGCACACGGTTCGGCACGACTTGCAGTTCAGGCAGGCCTCCACCACTCGCTTAGAATTGAGATAGCTGTACTCCTGGGAGGTGACAATCTCAAACCAACCTCTGGAGCTCATGTCCTCCGACTGGAACACATCGTAGACGGGGCAGACCGAATTGCATTTCCCACACGTGGCGCAAGCTTTCGAGAGCCGGGTGTAGTCGATATGGTCCGTGAATCGTGCGTCACTGATCTTGACCCCCGGATTAAGGACTCCGGTGGGATCCAACGTCTTCTTCACTTTAACGAAGAGGGCATAGAGGTCCTCCCCGAACATGCGCCGGACGAACGGTGCACGGACTCGTCCATCCCCATGCTCTCCGCAGATTGAGCCCCCGAACTGGGTCAGGACAGTCTGGTGGATTTCCTCATACCCGCGTTCCATTTTCGCGAAGTCATCCCGGTCGT
>JBHICF010000388.1:0-2121 GCA_046759485.1 Nitrospiraceae bacterium | reverse complement strand
GGATTCGAGCCCTCAAGGCGGAGGGTCTTCAGGTCAAGGCGTTGCAGGAGTACAATGGGGGTGTCGGTCATGCAGGCTGAGATGCAATCTCTGCAGCGATTCCCTCCAGACTACTTTCTCCAGCGATTTACCTCTGAGCCCCTGAGCTTCCAACCGGGACAGTTCATCATGGTAAAACCCTCAGGATCACTCGACCCCTTCTTGCCAAGGGCCTATAGCATCCTCAGGGTCCGGCGCCTCCTGCCGTCGAGGAGGAGAAAGAGCGGGAACGCGCTGGAGATCTTATATAGAGTCATGGGGAAGGGATCGACAGCACTCTCGCGCATGAAGCCGGGAGATCGGGTAGATCTTTTGGGCCCATTAGGACATGGCTATCAAGTGCCGCCTGATCTCACCACGGCCCTGCTTGTGGCCGGAGGCATCGGAGTCCCTCCTGTCGTGGCTCTAGCCGAAATGCTTGCACGTTCACAGTTCATGGGTCGCCGTCCGCGAAATGGAAAGGTCGGTCGGCGGAAAATGATCGCGTTCGTCGGGGGCAAGACCTCTGATGACATCCTTTGCCTCTCCGACTTTCGAAAGGCAGGAGCAAAGGTCCATGTGGCTACAGAGGATGGGAGCCTCGGCCACCGGGGCCTGGTGGTCGACCTCATGGAAACGTATCTCAAGTTGCATGCGAACAGGCAAGGGGCAACGATCTATGCCTGCGGTCCACACGCGATGCTCCACGCCGTCGCGAAAATCGCTGAGCGATTTCAGGTCCCGTGCCAGGTCTCACTGGAAGCTGACATGGCGTGCGGTTTTGGGGCGTGCATGGGCTGTGTTATACCGGTTCATCGTTCAGGGTTAAGAGTTCAGGGATCGGAAGGTTCTTTGAACCATGAACTAGCAACCATGAACCAGCGAAGTTATAAGCTGTGTTGTAAAGATGGGCCGGCATTTGATGCCCAGGAGATTGCCTGGTGAAGGCAAAGAAGACGAGTTCAGGGAAGAGGAAAGGGAAGCCTGATCAACGAGCAAAGGGCGCTCGTCCGAACATGGGTGTCAAGATTGCCGGGATCCCGTTGAAAAACCCGGTGATGACGGCCTCCGGAACATTTGGGTATGGGAACGAGTTTGTACCCTTCTTTGATCTCAATGCCCTTGGCGCCATCATCGTCAAGACGGTGACAATGCATCCACGAGAGGGCAACGCACCCCCCAGGATTGCCGAGACTCCCGGTGGAATGCTCAATTCTATTGGCCTACAGAATGTCGGAATCAACTTCTTTCTCAAGGAAAAGCTCCCGTTCCTTCGAACGTTGGCCACTCCGCTCTTGGTCAACATCGCCGGAAAGTCAGTGGAGGAGTTTGCCGACCTGGCCAAACGTCTTTCCGACGCCGAGGGGGTGGCCGGGATTGAGCTCAACATCTCGTGCCCCAACGTAGCCGGGGGACTCGATTTTGGCACCGATCCGAGCCTCACCTACGAAGTGGTGCGGTCGGTCCGGCAAGCCACTCCGCTCCCGGTGATTCCCAAGCTCTCACCCAATGTGACAGATGTCACCGTGATTGCCCGGGCCGCTGCCGACGCGGGGGCCGATGCCCTCTCGCTCATCAACACTATCGTCGGAATGGTCATTGACCTCGACAGCCGCCGGCCAAAACTGCCCGGAGCCACCGGTGGCCTCTCCGGCCCGGCCATCCGTCCCGTTGCTGTACGGATGGTCTGGGAGGTAGCCCAGGCGGTGAAAACCCCCGTCATCGGTATCGGTGGGATCATGACCGGGAATGATGCAGTGGAGTTCCTTCTCGCCGGGGCTACTGCGGTTCAGGTGGGAACCGCCAATTTCCTCGATCCGTTGGCCCCAATGAAGGTGCTGGCCGGAATCGAGTCCTACCTGACCCGTCATAGGTTCGCTGCCGTCACCCAGCTCGTCGGGGCCGCTATTCCCTCCGAGAAACGGTAGAAGTCCAACGTCCATAGTCCAAGATCCAAAGCCAAATAAAATAGAGATTTTTCCGGTTAGATTTTGGACGTTGGACTGAGGTGGGCTTACGTGCCGAAGCGACGCTTCCGTTGTTGATAGCTGCGGATGGCCCGGAGCATATCGATCTTCCTGAACGCGGGCCAGTAGGCGTCAC
>JBHICF010000387.1:0-2131 GCA_046759485.1 Nitrospiraceae bacterium | reverse complement strand
GTCGATAAGGTGATCAAGGACTTTGTCGGGCGGCTCGAGAAGGACGACATTCTCATCGACGGTGGGAATTCCTATTATCGCGACGACATTCGCCGTGCTAAGGAGCTCAAGCCAAAGGGGATTCACTATGTCGATGTAGGAACGAGCGGCGGTGTCTGGGGGCTGGAACGGGGCTACTGTATGATGATCGGCGGTGAGGCCGACGTGGTCCGGCACCTCGATCCCATTTTTGCCACGCTCGCGCCGCCGGTGGAAGCTGCATCTCGCACACCCGGAAGAGAAAAAGTCGGTGGCACAGCCGAGCACGGCTACTTGCACTGTGGGCAACACGGTGGCGGGCATTTCGTCAAGATGATCCACAACGGGATCGAGTACGGCATCATGGCAGCGTACGCCGAGGGCTTGAATATCCTCCGGCACGCGAACATCGGAAAGCGCGAGCACGCGATCGATGCCGAGACGGCACCGTTGCGGGATCCCGAGGCCTATCAGTACGATTTCAACCTGCCTGACATTGCCGAGCTGTGGCGTCGCGGCAGCGTGATCGCCTCGTGGCTGCTGGATCTGACCGCGAGTGCCTTGCTGAAAAGCCCGGATCTGGCGAATTTCTCGGGCCGCGTCTCGGACTCTGGGGAAGGACGGTGGACCATCGAGGCGGCCATTGACGAGGCCGTTCCGGCGCATGTCCTGACGGCTGCGCTGTACGAACGTTTTAGCTCGCGAGGCGAATCGGACTTTGCGGACAAGGTGCTGTCGGCGATGCGGTACGAGTTCGGCGGCCACGTCGAACGGCCCACGGGTGGATGACCCAGTCCTATCTGGCGGTGGATGATCGCTGCCCGAGCGACGGCCAAGGAGGACGGCACTATGGCTGAAATGAAATTGCATTCGGAGGCCGCGGTCGGCGCGAGGTATGGACGCCCCGCCGACCCATGTGCGATAGTCATCTTTGGTGCGTCTGGTGACTTGACGAAACGACTCTTGGTTCCGGCGCTGCATAACCTCGCGTGCGACGGCTTGTTGCCCCGCAACTTCGCGCTCGTCGGCACGGCACTCTCCGACATGGACCACGAGTCCTTCCGGGACCAGATGAGCAAGGACATCCGTCAGTTCACCACGCGGGACGCCTTCGATGAACGGGCCTGGAACAACCTGGTTCGCTGTCTCTACTATTTGCCCGGCAATTTCGAAGACCCAGCCACTTATCGGCGGCTCGCCGAATTACTTGATGAGGTCGATGCCAAACATCAAACGCGGGGCAATCACCTCTTTTACCTCGCCGTACCGCCCGTTGTGTTCAGCCTGATCTCCCGCCAATTAGGCCAGGCACGACTGACGGACGAGGAAAAGGGCTGGTCGCGACTTGTCGTAGAGAAGCCGTTCGGTCATGACTTCGAAAGCGCGGTGAGCCTAGACGTCGACTTGCAGCAACATTGGCAGGAACACCAAATTTGGCGGATTGATCACTACTTGGGCAAAGAGACCGTCCAGAACCTCCTCGCCTTTCGTTTCGGCAACGGGATCTTTGAGCCGCTGTGGAACCGACACCATATTGACCACGTGCAATTGACGGCTGCGGAAAAGATTGGTGTGGAGGGACGTGGCAATTACTATGAAAGGGCTGGCATATTGCGAGACATGATCCAGAACCACATGCTCCAGATGCTCTCTTATATTGCTATGGAAGCCCCGACTTCTTTCCACGCCGACGACATACGAAATGGAAAAATCGAGGTCCTCAAAGCGATCCGCCCGCTGACCCCGGAAGGGGTCCTCACACACACTGTGCGCGGGCAATACAGCGGTGGCACCGTCGACGGTCACGTCGTGCTTGGCTACCGAGAAGAACCGGATGTATCGCAGACCTCCAACACCGAGACCTTCGCGGCGGCGAAGTTGTTCGTCGACAACTGGCGCTGGGCTGGCGTCCCGTTCTATCTGCGCTCGGGCAAGAGGTTACCGAAGCGCAGCACCGAGGTCACTATTCAGTTCAAGGGAGCGCCGGAGGTCCTGTTCCGGGATACACCGGTCGAGCGACTCGAAGCCAATCAGCTGCTCTTCCACATTCAGCCGGACGAAGGCATCGAATTGATCTTTCAGGCGAAAGTTCCGGGTCCGATTCTGCAGCTGC
>JBHICF010000386.1:0-2136 GCA_046759485.1 Nitrospiraceae bacterium | reverse complement strand
GTGGAGGCCGCGGGTGAGGCGATGAATGAGGGCGCCGAAGAAGTAGGAAGTGCGGCGGGCAAGGCCCTGGGAAAAGCGGAAAAGGCCGTGGATCAACTAGAAGCGAGAATGGACAAGGAACTCGACAAAGCGAAGGAGGCCCTCAAGTAGACACGGGCAGGAATCCGAAACTGAATCTACGATACCCGGCGTACCCCTCACCTTGGTCTCTCCTGTACTATTCCGCGTGGCAAGGCGTGCTGTCGAATGTATAAGTATTCAGCACCCCATAGTGATCAGAGACCGCTAGGCCCTTGGCCGATGCCTGCAGGCCAAAGCGTTCTTGCGTGACGCAGGCTTCGGGTAGGAACGAGAGGCTAAAAATGAAATCAATGGGGCGTGGACGGACGATGTTCTTCTCGTACTCCCCCGTGATTGCTTCCTGGTCGCTTCGTGATTCCCTCATCAGAAAGGGCTTGAGCGTTCGGGGAGCCTCGGTGATCCCCTCGGCACTCAGCACATCAGTTGTAGGATCATGCGTTGCCATGGAGAGCCTTTCCCTCGTGCGTGCGTAGGTATCCATGAGACCGAGACTCTTGACTTCCACATGCTCCGGTGACCTCGGCTCGAAATTGAAATCCCCAGCGAAAATCAAGCCAGCATAGGCGTCGTTAGTATTCAGCCGTTGAAGCTCGTGCATCAACGTGTAGAGTTCATCGAGCCGCTCTTGCTGGTCGTTGCTTAATGCCGCCTTCAGGTGGGCATAGTGTCGAAGTTGGCCTTGATGATGAGCCCGTGAGAGCTGAGCGAGGAAGTGCGCGTCCCCCTCAATGCCCGAATGTAAGTGTACATTGGCTAGGAGGTATTTCCTGTCCTGCAAACTGATCTCCCCGATGAGGGCATAGCGGAGCTCTCCCAGTTGGAAACCCCACGTACTATGGCATATGCCGAACCCGCTCAATTTCAAACCTTCAATTTTCCGGAGTGACAGAGGAGCCTTCGCCAACAACACCAGGCCGTTATTCAGTTCTGTGGTGAGGGCCAGATGTTTTCCCAGTCGCCATCCGCATGCATCCACCTGAT
Organism: Nitrospiraceae bacterium; assembly: GCA_046759485.1. Classification (GTDB taxonomy): domain Bacteria; phylum Nitrospirota; class Nitrospiria; order Nitrospirales; family Nitrospiraceae; genus JBHICF01. The sequence goes on along the minus strand of JBHICF010000386.1, from coordinate 1,074 downwards.
ACACAGTTGAGTACTCGAGCCCCCGTACTCTCAATGCTTCGACATAGGCTTCCGCTCTCTTCGGCAGGGGATTGACTTCCTGTAAGAAGACGAGATCGGGCTGATCGTGAGCCAGTTGGTTGACCTGCAGCTCAAACCGCGCCTGATGTTGTTTGCGGGACTCATCGAGATTGACCCAATAGCGCCCTGTTTTCAAGCCGTGCAAGGTGTTGTAGGTCAGTACCTTGAACGTCCCGGGCGTCGAATGAAGATGTGCCCGGTCAACCCCGTCAGTCGAGAGTGCGGAGCAAGCCAGCAACGAGAAAGGAAAAAGGGCCAACATCCAGACGATTGCCGGGGTTGTCTGTTGATCCTGCGTCATCGATGGAGTGCTCTCCGCGCACTCTTGTGAAGATTCTGCGCTCAGCCTCTTTCTTCTATGGGCTGATCTGGCGGGCCACCTCGGTGAAGTCCTTCGGGTACAGCACGATCTCAATGCGGCGATTATCTGCCCGACCTTCCGCAGTTTCGTTTCTGGCTACCGGCCTTGTATCCGCATATCCGACGGCACTCAGGTTTGCCGGGGCCACACCGGCTTCGTTAATCAGGTAACGGACCACGCTCGTGGCGCGAGCAGTTGAAAGTTCCCAGTTCGTCAGAAATCGCTTTTGTAACCTGGGCTTGAGGGGGACATCATCGGTATGTCCTTCAACCCGGATCTGCCTGTCTGCGCTGTTCTTGAGGACTTCACTTACACGTCGCAGCACCTCTACCCCGGCCGGCTTCAACACCGCCCGGCCAGAGTCGAACAGCACACGATCGACCATGTTGATGGTAACCCGTTCGCGCACCTGCGTGGTTGTGACGGTGCAGTTCGCGATTTCCTCTTCTAGGGCTTTGGTTAGCTCCTCGTGAGTCTGAGTCAGGCGATCGATCTCTACCTGGTTCGACGCCCTAACCCTGGCGAGTTCTTGTTCCAGCGCCCGGATGTCCGCCTCGGATTGCTGCTTATAATTGTCAAAGGTGTCGCTGGTCTGGGCTGATGCCTCACGGGATTCTTCCAGATCGGCAACGGTCCGAGTGTGCATTCCTTTG
>JBHICF010000385.1:0-2150 GCA_046759485.1 Nitrospiraceae bacterium | reverse complement strand
TCGACATTCGGCGAATCCTGGACTATGCCGCAATGTCGATTCAGACGCTCGCGTACGCGGAGTACGACGTAAAGAACACGATGGCTTTGAAAAGGTTCCGCACCGAATTCCGCGAAAAGGTCGAAATCCTTCAGTTCCCTGTACCGGTGATGCGGGAGTTCAAGAGGGTCGCAGACGAGGTGAAGCGTGAGGAATCGGTAAAGAGCCCCATGGCCAAGAAGGTGTACGCGTCATACACCAAGTTCCAACGGCTATTCCGGGATTGGGGCCGTGTCTCGGAAGCTCCTTACCAGTCGTTGATCGCGGGCTGACCCCACCTGATCCCCCCTCCAAGATCGAGGCGTCGAGTCGACGGTTATTGTGGCGGCTTTCCTGTCTCGGTTTCGAGGCGTTGGATCACCTCCTGGTACCGCTCATCACCTTCCTGCGGATGTGCCTTGCTTCAACATCTCATCGGGGATTGTCAAGACGTAAAAGCCCTGGTTAGCGATGGGGACGGTCGGGCTGGGATAGCCAACCGGGGAGGACGAGGTGCTACTGTGTTTCCCGACGTGACATGTAAATTCTCAACCTTTGAGTGAACAGGTCACTTGCGCTCACTCCAGCTTCGTCGAATACGACAAATGTCAAACGACCGCTTTTATCTCTCTTGACAACGAATTGGATTTCAAATGTGAAACTCTCTAGCGCGAATTTGTGATCAGTCTCCGTGGCTATTTGAATCGCGGCTCTCGCATTCTTGATTGCTCTCGCCAACCCTCGTTCCTGACCCGAAGGCACATCGAAGGATCCGACAGGCTTGAAAGAAATATAAAGTTTGTGTTTGAACGTCTCGTTGCGGTTTGGAGAGATCTGCCCGTCCGGAATAGCGGGAATCCTCAGGCGAAGACGACCCGTGGCTTCGCGCTCCGCTATCGCCGTAAGATCCAGTTCTACCCTATCAATGTCAAGGTGGAGGCTACTCTGCATCGCACGAGCATCTTGAATTTCATTCTTGATAATCGTGACGACAGTGTCGACATCAAAGTCTTCTTCAGCTGCGCCCGCGATTAATGCGTGGCAGAGGACTGCGTAAGTAGCAAACACAAGTATCAGCGTGTATTTCACAAGTCTGAGCGAAGCCACCGTCGGTATCCTTGGACTCATATCATCGGCTCCCAGCACTTTCCACAGCCGTCGTAGCGATGCACGTGACGCGCCGCCATTCATATGCGCTGTGCCGTCGAACGCCCCTCCAGTCCCCATTCCATCGCTGTCCTCAACCCCCTCTCAAGCCCAAATTGTTTTTTATGAGGAACCTGTGCAGGGTTCTTGCTATCCGCACGCGTCAGGCGCAAGATCGGCCTGCCGTCTGCCATCACGTCCAGCGAAGCCCGATGCGTCCGGTTCTTGTCGAAGAGCCGTAGTCCCGAGTCGCCATCAGCCCGCGCGGTCAGTACGGATCTAGTTCTCCCGTCGCTGTCCAACAGGCTCAGCCTCCGGGGGCCGTTGGGGAGCACGCTAAGGGCCACACCGAGCTTCCCGTCTTTAGCGATGAGCATCAGAACCGAAGCATCATCTATAAGACCCAACTCGGCACGGCTATTTCCGTCCGTATCTCGAAGGATAAACCTCTCCGCCTCGAGCACCTTGGCGACCTTGGGAGGTATGGCTTGGTCCACCACCAGTACGGCGGTGGCGATCACGGCGACCGTCACAGTCACAATCCACTTCCACCGCCGGTTCTCTCGCTCCATGTGGTCCAGCCGTTGTGCCATGGTTTGCATCGTTGGCTCGCTCATCACGACCCCCTTTTTTCTGACGCTTCAATCCGTTTTGTATTGACCTATCTACGAAGGATCCTCTCTCCCGTGATCGGGCGGTCGGTGCCATGCGACTTTTAAAGACGTGTTAGACCACACTCTCTTGGTCTCCTACCGTCGTGGAGGATAGACAGAGAGGTTTATGGAAACCCGTGGTTTGAAGGAATGAAACTATAGGATCAAGGATAACTCACTGTCAATATGCAGTTTTTTCATACATGGCAGGACCTCTAGCAGGAGGACCTCACCGTCCATTGGGTGACAAGGCAGGATGTTAAAAACCAGTAAGTTACCGGCGCCGATCGGGTGCTGGTCGGGGACGGCGGCCAGCTCTTCTACGGGGAAGGA
>JBHICF010000384.1:0-2156 GCA_046759485.1 Nitrospiraceae bacterium | reverse complement strand
GCCTTGGGGTGATGGTCATGCCGGACAAAATCATGTCCACCTTCCGGGCCTGGAGCGCGGGCAGCAGCTCTGCAAAGGGCATGGCTTTGACTTTGAGCTTGACACCCATGGCGGAGGCCATGTATCTGGCCATGTCGATCTCCATACCCTTTATCTCTCCGTTTTTGGTGGTCATGTTGAGCGGGGGCATGCTGGCGGCTGTCCCCACCCACAATTCCCCCCTTTTCTGAATATCATTGAGCGAGGTTTGCTGCGCCAGCGCTGGGGTAGCTGAAGCAGCCAACACAGCCAGCGCCACAAATGAACCTAGGATCATTCTTACTTGCTTCATTCAACTGCTCCTTTCCGCTAAGAGTGGTCGAACGATCGCGAAGTCACACGACTTCACTTGCCACGCGACGCGCCGCCGTTCCCAGCGCAATCACGGACCAGCCGCTGAGGACGATGTTGATGCCGACCAAAAGGCCGACTGCCCAAACCCCTGATAAGGGCCACTGCCGCCAGATCAAGATGCCGAGCAGCAGCGAAACGATGCCGCTGATGAGGGTCCACCCCCAGCCTTTCAGCGGCTTGAGGCTAAAGGCGAAGACGAGTTCGAAGAAGCCGCCGACAATGAAGTATGCCGCCAGCAAAAGCGTGAGAAAGCCCAGGCCGAGCAGCGGATGGGCGAGCATGAGGAGGCCGCAGAGGATGGCGAGTGCACCCAGCCAGAGGCTCAGGGTGCCGGATCCCCAGGACTTGGCCTTTGAGGCGTACAGGGCTTGGGCGAGACCCCCCGCGAGGATGAGCATCCCGACCAGCAGCTCGACCGCGACGCCCGTGATGAGGGGTGCCCCCATGGCGACAAGCCCCATGATGACCATTCCGATACCGAGGATGATAAGAAACTCGGCGTTCTTCTTCACTTCTCTGGCAGGTGAGGTCACGGTTGCTGTGGCGTGCATCTCCCTCCCCCGTTTTCGTTCGATGTGCCGGCTTTACAGGCTTTTCTTATCTCCAGCAGCACCCGGCGAGATATACGTTTGGCCCTGGCGGACCTTCTGGACCGCTGGGACCAGATCGGTGACAGCAGACCGTTTGAGGACAAAGCCCAACGCGCCTGCGGCCAGGGCCTCCTTCACCGCCGTGGGTTCGTCATGCACGCTAAGAATAATAATCTTGAGCTCAGGGTGACGATTCTTGAGACGACGGGCAACGTTGCCCCCCTCGGCCACCGGCAACGAGAGATCCGCCACCACGAGGTCCGGTTTGAGCTTGGCCGTCGCCTCAAGCAGCGATTCCTCGTCGGCGACCATCACCACCGCCTCGAACATCGTTTCCAAGAGCCCCCTGATGCCTTCGAGCATGGTCGAATGGCTATCTGCGAGGAGCACGCGCCCGTTTTTCATCATCGTCCCTTTGTATGGAGACGTCTATTTTTTCGTCGCTTTGGCCACCACCTTAATGAGCGGATCCGCCTTCTTGTTGCGGACATCGCGACGCACGAGAATGTCTAGCGGTCGTACTGACTTGCCATAATACTTGTTGTTCAATTTCTCCCGAGTCGCAATGACCGCCCCTTCGACATTCAGTCCGCCATAGAGCCCTTTCGACCGCGCGAAGGCGAGGATGTCGGCTGTGGCAACCTTGGCCCCCGCACCGACCGGTCCAGCAGCAACATCCGCGTCGGCGCCGAGCTTGAACGATGAGGTGAGCATCTTGTCCATGCCCTTTTGGGTTCGCACCATCAGGATTATCTCTGACACCTCGCCCCCAATCTGAAGCCCAAAGGTCACAGACCCCATAGTGTAAAACGCAGGGTAGCTCCACTTGTTCGACTTCTCATCGCGCGCCAGCAGCACGCCGGTCCCCCCCGAACCGCCAAAGATAAAGCCGCCCTTGATTAGGGTCGGCACGATGAAGACCCCCTTGGCGTCCTTCACATGATCACGAAACCAGCCCATGTTCGGGTCCGCGACGAAGTGCTCAAAGGTGATTTGCGCATTATCGACGAGCTGCTGCGTCTTGACGGCCTCCTCATCCGATGCTTGCACGGTTGCAAAGACAAGGAGCGCCACCGCAAGGCCGCTGGCCACACTCATTAATCTGATGAGAGACCCTCTGTCGCGCCTTTCCTTCCCCATGGTCGGTTCCTCCTTGTTGGATCGTTGCGAGAC
>JBHICF010000383.1:0-2158 GCA_046759485.1 Nitrospiraceae bacterium | reverse complement strand
GCCGTTGGACACGGCCTCGCGCCAGCCGGTGCAGCCGACCAAGGGGCAACTCAGCCAGGAGCTTCTCCAGTTCTTCTGTGGTCATCGTCTTCCCTAAATTAGACGCGATCTTCGCTGACTTGTAAATGGTCCTTCGGGCGCCAGAATTGTCATCGGCTCTCCGGTCGGTTCAGCGCAGATTGATGAGACTCTATGTGCTTGCTCATGGCAGCTCCTCGAGCACGCTGCGACGCAGCGCCTTGATGGCCCGGCTTGCGGTATCCGCCAGCGCGGGGTGGGTCGCATGCAGCGTATGGATCTGCGAGAGGTATTCTAAGGTCCGTGCTAGGAGCCGGTAGACATCGCCTTCTGCCATCGTTGTGCTTTGGCACAGACGAATCCAGGTGACTGACTCGTCGCCAACCCAGCGCTCGGCGAGTGCCGCGACGTCGGCTCGTAGGAGCGGGGGCTCTTCATGGGGCGCCAGCGATTCCGCCAGGTGGCGAACTTGTCCCAGGAGGGAAGCCAGTCCGGGGCTCATGCGAGGGAACCCACCGGGCCGATCGTCATCATGAGCGATACTCGCCATGATCCCCGCCAGGAACTGAGGCTCGGCGCCTGTAAAGGCCTCCGCCCGGATGAGTTCGGTGATGAGCAGGGAGTGGTCGATGCGGATGAGTCGCGCCCACTCGCCGGCTTCAGTCAACTTGCACGTCGGGGTCAGATACCCGAACTGCTGGAGCACCTCGGCTCGAGCCTGAAACCGGTGCCAGAGGCCGGTCCTCAGTGCCTGAATCGTTTTGGTATGACGCTGGCTTTCCTGCCTGAAACGCAGGGCAGTTGGGTGGTCCTTCTGGCATGCGGGCCGTGAGGGGCAGGTGGGGCAGGGGAACTCATCGTTGAGCGTGAGCACGATCTCACTTTCCTGAGGTTCCTCTGGCATAAGGATCGGCAGGGTCGGAAGATGGCTCGGAAGTTCGTGTAGGCCTTCGATAAGCTCGTCCATGCTCCGGGGCGAGCACCATGGATAGCCCGGTTTCTCCTCGACGTCGAAGGTACGGTCGAAGATCTGCTTTATCAGCGATGCTGGACATTCGGTCATCGCGCCCCCGCGTCGAATGACGGTCAACATGGCATTGCGTTGTCCTCGACTTCGGTATTGGCGGATGATCACGCCTCGGCCTTTGGGTAGCCCCACCACTCTGCCCGGGGTGAGGAAGGGCAGCCGGGCCATGAGTTCAGGTGGGTCTCGTCGTCGTACTTGGAACCGATGCGCCTTTTGCTTGCGCGCGTGGTCAAAGACCTGCCACTGGGTAATCCAGTCCGTACAGACACGCGGTCCGTACGGCACCATCTGCTTATGGACCGCGTCGAGTTTGACTTCCATCGTTTCAGCACGCCGGTTCAGCTGAAACTGCGCAAAGCTCCTGGCGAGGATTCCCTGGATCTGCTCCAACGGATGAGCCTTGAGTAAGTTCAGGACCATTGCATACCCAATGACGAACTGGCTCTCGATAGCCTCTGGCTCGCCGGTGAGCCCCTTCCTGATCACGCCCAGGTCGATGTAAGGCGACGGGGTTACTATGGCGAACCCCACGAGGTCTTTGCTGCGCCGTCCCGCACGCCCTGAAAGCTGCTGCACTTCACTGACTGTCAAGTCGGTGAAATCGCGGGTCTTCCGTACGCTGGATTGCGTCAGCACGACTGTGCGAGCAGGGAAGTCCACTCCTGCGGCGAGCGTCGTCGTCGCAAAGACCGCGTCGAGACAGCCTTGGCGCATCAATTCTTCAATGGCGATCTTCCACGAGGGAAGGTGTCCTGCGTGATGAGCCGCGACGCCGACCCGGCACACGATGGGTAGGAGAGGATGTTCAGCGATGCTCGGGTACTGGGTGCAGAGCTGTTCGAGCGTCGTGCCAATCGCTTCCTGGCGCGAAGCAGAAAGGACACTGTGGCTTCGCTGGATGGCTTGCATGGCTTCATCGCAAGCCCGGCGAGAAGTGAGGAAGACGATGGCCGGGGTGAGGTGCTTGTAGCGAAGCGTCGTGATCAGGTCAACTGGATGAATGGATGGGGGCATGCCGGGTTATTCCCTCACGGTGGGCCGCCGCCCTGTCTCCGGATAGCCGCGCTGCTGGTTCATTTGAGGAGGCAAGACAGAGGCCTAGGGAAATGGGTT
>JBHICF010000382.1:0-2163 GCA_046759485.1 Nitrospiraceae bacterium | reverse complement strand
GGCCAATCGACTTCAGACCTTCGCCCTTCCGCCAGCGATCCCACAGCTCCGAACTCTGCGCTGCTGTAATCGGGTCGGAGGGAGGGTTGCCCCTCCCGTCCGCCCACACCACCGTGCATACGGGTCCGTACACGGCGGTTCGAAAGATCCATTACCTGGCCGTAACTTGATCGAGCAGGCTCAGGAGACCCCATTGCGCCAATAGCCTATTGGATATCGCCGCGTGCATGTGCGAGGCGCCGGCATTCCACCAGGCTCTGCGTCCTGTTGCCGTCGCCTTGCGTGCACGGTCCGCCCAGATGCCCAACGCCACCAGCCTTCGATACCGTGTCTTGGGTTTACGCCATTGCTCCCACAGGATCTTGCGGAGGCGTCGGCGTATCCATTGATCCAGAAAGTCGAAGGGCTGCTTGACGGTGGACAAACGAAAGTAGCCAAACCATCCCCGGAGGTATTGGTTGATCTCTTGGATCACCTTGAGAATGTTTCGTCCCCGCCCTCTCTGCGTAATCTCCCGTACCCGATCCTTCGCCCGCTTGATCGAGGCAGGGGCTGGTTTCAATCGGGGCGAGCGGTGATTGGTCACCGTGTAGCCCAGAAACTTCCGCTTCCAGGGACGATCCACGGTGCTCTTGTCGCGGTTCACCCTCAATCGCAGCTTGGCCTCCAGGAAGTGCGTCACCGACGCCATGACCCGGTCGCCTGCGCGCTTGCTTTTGACGTAGATGTTCGCGTCATCGGCGTAGCGGCAAAAGCGGTGCCCTCTGCGTTCGAGTTCTTTATCGAGATCATCCAACAGAATGTTCGATAAAAGTGGTGATAGCGGAGAACCTTGAGGGGTTCCCGCTTCGCGCATGTTCACCAACCCATCCCTCATGATCCCAGCCGTCAGATAACGTCGGATCACCTTCAAGAGCCGTTTGTCTTTGATCTTCCGCGCCACCCGGCTTAGCAGCATGTCATGATTGACTTGGTCGAAAAACTTTTCCAAATCAAAATCAACAACCCAACGATGTCCGTCCGTGATATGGGCGCACATCTGCTCAAGCGCTTGATGGGCGCTTCGTCCGGGACGGAAACCGTAGCTATGGGCTGAAAACCCCCGATCAAAGATCGGGCTCATAACCTGCGCGATTGCCTGGGTGATCAGTCGATCGAGGACAGTGGGGATGCCGAGCATCCTGGTGCCGCCGCCGGGCTTGGGGATATGCACCTCGCGCACCGGTGACGGAACATAGGTTACGTTCAGCAGCTGCTCTCGGATCGCGGGCCAAGCTGTCCGAAGGTGGCCCGGCAACTCATCGACGGTCATGCCGTCGATGCCCGGCGCCCCCTTGTTGGCTTGGACCCGCTTCAGAGCGGCCAACAGGTTCTCTCTGCGTAGCACCTCCTCCATCAGCTTGTCGGTAGGCGGACCGATCGGGTCCTCAACCGCCGTCACCGTTTGACGCACAGCACCGGGCTCATGGCGACTTCCGGCCGCCTCCTTCCCAGGCTGCACGGGCTTCTCAACCCGCATGCCAGCGTCTCCTGCGGTGATCGAGGCTATGGCATCGATCCAGGGTCTTTCGTTCGGGCCTCGGAGCGCTACGACACTCCTTATCGCCCTCTGCTGACTTCTGCCCACCCATCAGACGACCTTGCGGTCGCCCTAGCACAAGGCAGATGGACAGAGCTCCCAGGGTAAGGCGCGTGACCTTCCTCCCATACCCGCCGCATATACACAGCCCCATTCCGGATGACATTGGGCTTCGGGCATCGACGCTCCCTCGCCCATGTGACCATGCCTCACATGCGGTTCGTGTGCCTCGGGTCAGGAGTTTGCCTCCAGCTTCCTTCAGATCCCACCTCGCGATGGGCACCCTTGCTGTTCGGCTAGAAGTTCCTGTCATCAAGGTCTCCAAGGGACTCTCACCCTCAAGTCACTTCCCGATCAGCTTTCGCCTCACGGTTGCCAGCGCCAGTCATTGGCGCTACGCGCCATGCCTGGCGCACGCCGAGTAGGCCCGGGGAATTTCACCCCGAGCCCCTCACAGAACCGGACGTGATACTCTCGCATCATCCGGCTCATGCCATCGCACGAAGGCTGCCGCCTTCCGCTGAACAAGAGGGCTCCTCCCGGCAGAACCGGTTGGCCCAAGTTCAACGGCGATGACCTGCCCC
>JBHICF010000381.1:0-2170 GCA_046759485.1 Nitrospiraceae bacterium | reverse complement strand
GTCCATCAGCAATGACGAACAGCTTGGCCGGCCTCGCGTTGGCAATTTCCGCAAAGACCCGTTCAGTCGTATCTGGCCGATTGAATATGATGAAGGCAACAGGGGTCCGCATCTAGCTCCTCCACGAGCGAACCAAATATCTGATCAACTCTGAGCCATGAACTCTGAACTATGAACCATGAACCTTCCTCCGTTGCTGCCTTCGGGTCGCCGGCGCCCGCCCCTCCTTGTTGACCTGAGGGGCCCGCCCAAAGGCTACCGCATCCGCAGGGACGTCGTCGGTGATGGTCGATCCCGCCGCAATGATCGCCCCCTTCCCAACCTTGACAGGTGCTACCAGGTTCGTGTTGCTCCCCGCAAACACGTCATCCTCGATCACGGTCTCATGCTTCGAAAACCCATCGTAATTACAGGTGATGGTCCCCGCCCCGATATTGACCCTCTCCCCCATCGTCGTATCGCCAATGTACGCCAGGTGGGGAACCTTGGAGCCCTCGCCAATCACCGCCTTCTTCACCTCGCAGAAATTGCCTACTTTCGCCTTGGACTTGACCCGACTCTGTGGGCGGAGATGGGCATAGGGGCCGATGACACACCCCTCACCAATCTCACTCTCGAGAATGATCGAGCCGTCTAGGACAGTGACGTGATCGTCCAGGTGGGAGTCCTGAATGCGGCAGTGGGGATAAATGATGCACCCTGCCCCGAGTGTCGTTGCCCCCTCCAGTACCACCCCCGGGTAGATCACCGTATCCGGCGCGATCTGTACTGCCTCGTCGATATAGGTGGTCTGCGGGTCCACGAGGGTCACCCCCTGCGTCATCAGGCGCCCCTGCACCCGCTGCCGGAGGAGGGTGGTGACCTGGGCCAGATCTGCCCGAGTTTTGACCCCCAGCACCTCGGTGGGATCGGCGGCCAGGACGGTGTAGATCAGCTGCCCGTCGTGGACAAAACCTTCGACCAGGTCTGGGAGGAAGACCTTGCTCTTGAGCGGCGAGATCGTGACGTGCTTCAGGGCCTCGAAGAGGGCAGGACCGGCGAAGCAGTAGATCCCCGCATTGATCTCATTGACGCCTCTCTCCGTTTCTGTCGCCTCGACCTCCTCGACGATGCGGTGCAGACGCCCCTGCCGATTCCGGAGGATCCGGCCGTAGCCGGACGGGTTCTCCACCTCAGCGGTGAGGAGAGTCGCGACCGCGCCGGTCGAGGTTTGCACCTCGACACACTTCCGCACGGTTTCATCCCGGAGGAGAGGCGTGTCACCCGCCAGGACCAATACGGTCCCGTCAAAGCCCTGCAGCGCCGCCTCGGTCTGGAGTAGGGCATGGGCCGTGCCCTGAGGAGGCTCTCCTTGGTGGACAAACTCGACTGGCCACCCCTCCAGGGCCCTCTTGACCGCCTCTGCCTGGGAAGCCACCACGACCAGCACCCGCTTGACCCCAAGCCGCAGGCAGAGGTCGACCGGGTAGTGCACCAGGGGCCGGCCGAGGAGGGAATGAAGCATCTTCGCCTTGCGGGACCGCATCCGGCTCCCCTCGCCGGCGGCTAAAATGACGGCACAGACGTCATGCATAATAGTTGATAGCTGAGTGTCCAGAGTCGAGTGCTCAGAGCCGAGCTCTCTTGAGGGTGCGGCGCAAACCGCTTAGCATTTTTGCGAGAGTCTCCGCCCTGTTATACGCCTTTTCAAAGCTTCCATCGTCCAGGAAACGCTGTCTCTTGGCAATTTGCAATTCGGAAACTGATTCCAGCAAAGATCCGTATGCCAGCTCGATGAAACGCCCAAGATCCGCTTGCGATGATCTCGATGTGCCTTCAGCAATGTTTGAGGATACTGACACCGCAGAGCGCCGCAACTGACTGGTCAGTCCAAACCTTTCGTCCACCGGAAAACTCTGCGTTATCCCATAGATAAAATCGGCATACTCCACTGCTTTTTGCCACACATCTAACTTTTCAAATCGGAACATTACGAATGCCCAGAGTCCAGAGTTGAGGGCTTTGGGTTAGCGTAGCGTCCAGTGTCGAGTGCTTAGGGATAGTGTCTTGCCCCTTGACTCTCGACCCTCAACTCTCGACTCTCCGCTCTCGACTCTCCATTCTCCCCTCTTTCGCCTAGTCCTATGGGGAATTGAAATCCGCAATCCGAAATTCACACTCGCAAATTCGC
>JBHICF010000380.1:0-2170 GCA_046759485.1 Nitrospiraceae bacterium | reverse complement strand
TGCGGCGGTTGCGAACCGATCACCTGGACGTGATCCAACTGCATAGCTGCTCGGAAGATGAACTACGCCAGGGGGATGTGGTCGAGGCCTTGCAGCGGGCACGGGAGCGAGGCTATGCGCGCTACATCGGCTACAGTGGTGACGGAGACGCCGCAAGGTACGCCGTCGAGTGTGGCCAGTTCGACACTTTGCAAATATCCATTAGCATCGCTGATCAAGAGGCACTGGAGCTCGTGCTGCCCCTTGCCGGCGAACGGCGGATCGGCGTGATCGCCAAACGGCCCATCGCCAACGCCGTGTGGAAGAGCAAGAGGAAGCCTGAAGACGAGTACTACCACGTGTATTGGGACCGATTGCGGAAACTCGAGTATGACTTTCTCCGTGCTGACATGAAAGAGGCCGTCGCGACCGCGCTGCGTTTTACGTTGCTCGTTCCCGGCGTGCACACCGCAATCGTCGGGACGGCCAAGCCGGGCCGATATGCCGAAAACGCCGCGCTGGTGGCGGCCGGACCGCTCCCGCGACAACAGTTCGATAGGATCTGCGCCCGGTGGGCCGAAGTCGCGGATGAAACGTGGGGGGGCGAAATTTGAACAATGCATCCGCGGGACCACCAATAACGATGCCACGCGGAGGTGCGATGAGATTGGCCAAGCCGAACAAAGCTCTATGGGTTTTTCCTGCGTTGTTCTTGGTAATCTTACTCCTTTTCTGCTCAGCGGCCAGTAGCGGAGAGAAGGTACCCCTCGAAAAAATCAAATTGCCGCCAGGGTTTGCGATCAGTATCTACGCGAGAGGCGTGCAAAATGCGAGGCAGATGGCTTTGAGCCCTAAAGGCACCCTGTTTGTTGGGACGCGGCGGGAAGGAAAGGTCTATGCCGTTGTGGACCGCGATCAAGACAATAGAGGCGACGAGGTCATCACGCTCGCTCGGGGCTTGAATATGCCGAGTGGAGTGGCGTTCCGGGACGGCGCGCTCTACGTGGCCGAAGTGCACCGTACCTTGCGGTACGACAATATCGAGGCCCGCCTGCGCCGGCCGCCGAAGCCGATCGTCGTCAACAACAGCTTTCCGCGTGATCGGCATCATGGATGGAAGTTTATCGGCTTTGGGCCAGATGGGTTGCTGTACGTGCCGGTGGGGGCGCCCTGTAACGTCTGCGAGCGCGAGGATCCCCGCTATGCCTCGATCATGCGGATGAAGCCCGATGGCACGGACTTAGAGATCTTCGTTCGGGGTGTGCGGAACTCAGTCGGCTTTGATTGGCATCCCAAGACAGCAGAGCTCTGGCTTACCGATAATGGGCGCGACTGGCTCGGGGATGATATGCCCCCGGACGAATTGAATCGGGCATCCCAGAAGGGGCTCCACTTTGGCTTCCCCTATTGTCATGCGGGGAAGATTCCCGACCCAGAGTTCGGGAGGCAGCGTCAGTGCCAGGAATTTACGCCGCCGGCGATGACCCTCGGCCCGCATGTCGCCGCGATCGGGATGCGCTTTTACACAGGGACCATGTTCCCGGACGCGTACCGGAATCAGATCTTCATTGCGGAACATGGCTCGTGGAACCGGAGCACTCCGATCGGGTATCGGGTGACACTGGTGCGGCTCGAAGACAGCCGTGCAGCGAAATACGACGTCTTTGCGGAAGGCTGGCTGCAGGGTGGTCACGCCTGGGGACGCCCCGCCGATGTGCTCGTCATGCCAGACGGCGCACTTTTGGTCTCGGACGACCGCGCGAATGTGATTTACCGCATCAGCTACAAGCAGTAGCGCTGTGGAAAAGCAAGGTTTACAGGAGGGCGAATTCGCGGAAGGCTTTCTCAATCACCTCGAGGGCCTGGTCCAAATCGGCGCTCGTGTGTTCCGCGGTAACAGTGAAGCGCAGGCGTGATGTTCCCGGTGGGACCGTGGGGGGGCGGATCCCCTGGCAGAAGACACCCAGCTCCAACAGTCGCTCGCACAACACCATGGTTTTTTGTCTCTCGTAAGTCATCACGGGGAGAATGTGGGTCTCACTCGGTTCGGTCGAGAGTCCCAGGCGGTGGAGGCCGTCTCGGAGGTGGCGGACGTTGTCCCAGATGCGCATCCGATGCTCCGGCTCCTGTACAAGCTCGAGCGCAGCGATGGCAGCGGCTAAGGCTGGGGGTGCCAGGGCACACGTGAAGA
>JBHICF010000379.1:0-2171 GCA_046759485.1 Nitrospiraceae bacterium | reverse complement strand
TCCCAGCGCGTCCAGATCCTCCTGCAGCTCTGCGATATCCTCCTGCGTCATGAACCAGAGCTGGTTGTTGATCATGGAGAGATCGTCGACGTATAACATGATCGCAAGCATCTCCTCCTTGGCAGCACGCGACGTCGGGATCAGCGTCTCGATCGTGACCGTCTGCCCGGGCTTCAGACGCGGAACCTTGCTCGACACCTCGCCGAGCCGCTCTCCGGTCAACGCATCGTACGCCCCCACCCTCAGCTCCCCGGTGCGCGAGCGGATGTCGCCGACGTTCGTGACTCGGACGCGAACCTGCCAGCCGTCCTCGACCCGGACGGCCCGTTCCAATGTGAGCTCATCATCGGCGGGGTCGAGGTCCTTCGCTTCCAATTCCTCCGCTGTCGCGATCGCCTTGTCGAGGCTTTCGGTCAGCTCCCCTGCCCGGTCAAACCGCAACCGTAACGCCGGGGGTATGCCGTGCTCCTCGTCGCCGGGGCGGAAGTCGGCCGGGACCTTTTTCCCAGGCTGCGGCCGGACTTCGCGGTCGATGAACTGCTCGATGCGGAGCCGGTTGTCCGCGAGGATCTTTCTCCCTCTCCTGCTGAGGTTCCCCCAGGGTATCCGCCACCTCGTGCTGCTTTCCCTGTATAGGTCGATCAGCAACTGGTCCGCACGAATCCGTTCAACCATCCTTAGAAGGCCGATGTCAGGATCCTGGATTCCGTCGGGGAGCCGGTCCAACACAGCACACATCTTGGCCAGGTGATCGAGCGTGGCGATAACCATGCGGATCGACCGTACCTGAGCCTTTGCTATCGAGTCCGGATCCCTTCCGGTAATCGTGGCTAGGGCGTGGCCGAGACCGAGCGGAAAGCCGGCATGGGCCACCCAGTCCTGGAGAAAGTGCAGGAACTGCCCCAACTTTACGAGGCGTAGCTTGGGGTGCGTCTCGCGGACCGCGCGAAACCAGAGCCGGTTCAGGTCCTCTTCCGAGTGGCCGAAGCCGTGCCACATTCGCTTGTTGCGAGTGCGAAACACGCTCATTTCCGCCACTGTGGTCCTGTTCTGATCCAGCATCACGTTCCCGCTGGCGATGAGATGCGCCTCGTCCCAGTCGAAGCACGTGCCCAGCGCAAGGGCGAACGTGAGGTCGTAGTGCGAATCCAATTCGAAAGCGCCGCTCTCGGCACGGAGCGCGATGAGCGCGACGGTGATGAGCAGAATGCGGCAGGTTCGTGTCCGAGCGAGTCTCATGGGTTCCGTGCCTCTGTGCCCCTAGGATCACCCCGTTTTCATGCATTCCTCTCCGAAGAGGTAGTAAGAGTATCGGCAACAGGGTAAGAAGTGTCAACTTAAAGTGCTCTCTCGCTGGGAAGAGTACTTATGCGAGACGGTATTTTGTTAGTCTAGCTGGTTGCGTACAGGTCGCGTTTTTGGAGCCACGAAAGGGGACGTTTGCGGGGGGTCCCTCTTTCACCCTTGGAACCCCTCCCTTTTACCTCAATTTTGTCTCACATGCATGTGAATGAGTTCAGTGCCTCCGCGGATAAAGAATCTCCCCGATGATAAGAAAAGGAGCCTCCCTTAATTTACCAAACGGATCTTATAACTACAAGATTTCAAAGGTGGGGTCCGTACCGTAAATCAGCGGCCTCTGAGTATAAGCAGCTGGTACCTAGTAATTTTACGAGTTGACAGGCCACCACTAATAACTTAACTAGGGTGACTGCATCATTGCGAGTCGACCCCAGCAGCCTCGTGGGGTCGTTCGCCCGCTGCGACACAAGGATTGGCCTCACCGGTTCCTGTGTGACTTAAAGCAAAGATCAAGAAGGCGGGATTGACTAAGCCTGCCAAAGTACCAAAACGTTGGAAGCTAGCGTGGGCGAGCCTGCAGCCGATCACGGGATCGGCGCCAGGACGCCACGCAAGGAGGGAGATCGCAGTGTCCGAGCATCTCAAGATGAATGGTACATTCGTATTTTCGAGGACCATCACGTGCGAAGACGTTGTCGGCATTTGTCAGCTGATGGGCCTCGACCCGTGTTTCTCTGATTCACGCCAACTGCGTCCGCTCATGCAGACTTTCGCGACTGGACCCGTCTGGGCCGCCCTCGCGAACCTCGCAGGCTTCAATGCCATTCCGGTCTCAAGCGCGCTCGAGTATGCCGCCCCGGTTGAGATCG
>JBHICF010000378.1:0-2179 GCA_046759485.1 Nitrospiraceae bacterium | reverse complement strand
CAGGACCGCGTGTAAGACGCGGACCAGACCGACGCTTCGTCGAATACCCGGGTCATCTGCATCGTTACGCGGATGTCCGAATCCGTCTTCTGGACAGTCCCGTCGAGCACATAGCTGACGTTGAGCTCGTTGCCGACCGTGGCAAGGCTCTCTGCACCATCACGGAACCTGAACGATCCCCTGCGCGGCGCGACCCGGAATGCGTCGCCTTGATTCATTGGGTAAGTGTTCTTGACCTTCACGACCTCCGACGCTGTGAACTGACTGATGACCTCCATTGCGATGCTGTCCGCGAGATGCTGCGTCACTTCTTCACCGAGTGGCAGGAACGGAAGCACTGCAATGGAAGAGTCTACGTCTGGCCACTCTGCGGGTATGAACTCGTCCTCCGTCTCGAAGAGCTCCCGCAGAGGGCGCACGTACTCCGGCTCATCGACGACAGGACTCGGGGGTGGTACAGCTTCCCTGGTCGCCCAGAACCCCGCAGCTATCACCGCCGTGATCGCTCCGGCAGCGAAAGCGATCTGCCACCGCGGTCGGCGTCGCTCTGGCGCCGGCTGCTCGGTCCGAACATGCACCGCGTATGCGTGCACGGGCTCGGGAATGTTCTTGACGGTCTGCTCGCCCAAGTCTTCGTAGCTCAGATCGAGTCGGTTCCGAAGCTCGTCGTGGACCTTCCCCGAGATGCACAACCCACCAGGCTCCGCATGCGACGTGCCGGAAGATGAGAACGGAGGAAGGTCATGAAACTCGAAATTGCGGCTGAGCTCAGAACGGGGTCAGGGAAGGGGGCAGCTCGCCAGCTCAGGCGTACTGGCAAAGTCCCAGCCGTCTTGTATGGGCAGGGGGAATGCCTGCTCCTGACCTTAGGACCAGAGGCCTTCAAGAAAATCCTGCGCTCGCATGCTGGGGCGACCGCGCTTCTCACATTGAGCATTGCCGGTGAAACTTCAAAAGCGGCACGCACCGCCCTACTGCGTGACTATCAAGTCGATCCAATCAGCGGGGAGATCCTGCACGCCGACCTCTTTGAAGTGTCTATGAACAAGCCGATTCGCCTGAAGGTGCCAGTGAGCCTGATAGGAGTTACGCCGGAGGGAGTCAAGGAGGGCGGAATTCTACATCACAATCTTCGAGAATTACACGTCGAATGTCTGCCGGCGGCCATCCCGGAGCATATTGAGGTCGATGCCTCACCCCTCGTCATTGGCCAAGGGATCCACATCAAGGAGTTGCGACCACTCGAGGGTGTCAGATTCCTGGACGAGGCGGACCAGATGGTTGTCAGTGTTGCTGCCCCGATGTCGGAAGCCAAGCTTGAAGCCCTCCTGACCAGTTCAGCGGTTGCCGAAGAAGGGAAAGAACCGGAAGTGATTGGCAAAGGGAAGGAAGAGACGGAAGAGGCGGCAGCAGCGGCGGCGGCAGCAGCGGCAGAGCCAGGGGAGAAAGAGAAGGCAGCCGCACCTGCAGCCGAGCCGAAAGCCGAGAAGAAGGAAGCCAAGGAAGCCAAACCAGAGAAGAAGTAGATCATTCAGGAGAACAAGCACTCGCTTTGCGCCTCATCGTGGGACTTGGCAATCCGGGTGGCCACTACGGGCGTACTCGACACAACGTCGGTGCTGGTGCACTGGAGAAAGCGGCGGCTCGCTGGTCGCTCTCGTTGCAAACAGTCGGGTCTGCACGTCGAGGCAATGGCCGGGTTGGACCTCATGAGGTGACCCTGGCCACGCCACTGACCTGGATGAACACATCAGGCCTGGTGGTCAAGGCGCTCGTCGATGAGTTGGCTCTTCCCCCCAACGACCTCCTTGTCATTCATGATGATCTTGACCTCGAACTGGGACGCCTCCGGATCAAGCGTCAGGGTGGGTCCGGTGGCCATAACGGCATCCGCTCGATCGTCTCCGCGCTTGGAACGACCCAGTTCCCCCGCTTGAAGATCGGCATCGGACGCCCCGCACCGGGCGTTGATGCTGCCGAGTATGTCCTCTCCGCTTTCCTGCCGGAAGAGACCGACCTCATCGACTCGAGCCTTCAGCTAGCCGTCGAGGCTTTAGAGACCCTACTCCTCGATGGAATCGACGTCGCTATGAACCGGCACAACGTGCGAAGCATGGAATCGGAAGAGGAATCGGAGGAGGAGTCGGAAGAGGAGGCAGAAGAGGAGGCAGAAGAGGAG
>JBHICF010000377.1:0-2183 GCA_046759485.1 Nitrospiraceae bacterium | reverse complement strand
AGCAGCCATGGTGCTCGGCGTCGTGCTCCACGTCGCGGTCTCGAAGGTCTACGGTCGGACCAAGCAAAGCCTCACTGCTCTTGCCGATAGCATCGTCGCCGCCGCCTGGAGGGTGTTGGAAGGGTAATTTTTTTAAGTCGGGAGTGAGTGAGCATTCATTCATGTTTGACGGATAACCCTCAAACGGATCGAAGACGACATCGCAAAATTCCTTGTGAGCGAGGAACACCAAGATCCAGATACCCTCTCACAACCGTGCTGGCTCCCTAAGGCGAACAACGGAGCCACATCTCCAACTGATCTGGAGGCCGCGGGAGTGGAGTTACAGCCCATGATGCTGTTTACTGGATCCCAGGCCGGCGAGGGCGAACGGAAGATGAAGCTTCGCTCGGTCAGATGGTTGGTCACGGCGTGTTTAGTGGCCGGGTGCGCGCATACTATTCCGATTGATGCAACCCTACCCCGTCCGCTCGTTGAGCCCCTGCCTGTCGCCGTGGGCGTCTATTACGGCCCGGAACTCCGCGCTTACGAGCACGTCCACACATTAGTGGGGTTTAAATTTAAGTTCTTCGTGGGACCACAGAGCGTGGCCCTCTTTGACCAGGTCTTCGCGCACATGTTCGAGAAAGCCGTACCCGTCCAAGACCGACCTCCGCAGCCGGCCGGTGAACCGGAACTCGTTGCGGTCATCGAACCGCGGATCGAGAATTTCTCAATCGATCCCGGACGCCATATATGGGAGTACGTCACCGTCACTTACAGAATGACACTCTATTCGCCTCAGGGCGATCAACTCGCATCGTGGACGGTGGAAGGCGCCGGACAATCGGAGTATCGATTTGGATGGGGTATCGGCCTGGCAAGTGAAGCGACACACGCCGCCATGCGGGAGGCAGCGGTGAACCTCATCACAGGTTTTCGTGACCAGCCGGGTGTCAGGCGGTGGCTCCAGACGATAAAAATCCCTCCGAACAGTTGGTCGCCCAAGCGTCTAGGAATGGGAGATATGGGGAGCGAAGACCAATGAAGCAGATCCTATCCTTAGTTTCGGCCGTCCTTATCTTCGCCGTCGGCTGCACGACATTCAACCTTCAAGAGACGCTTAAGGAGACTGCAGTGATCGCCCCTAACCAGGCCATTACAGTCCTGCCCCAAGGCCCTAGTTCAGATGATATGGATTTCGCCGAGTGCGTGAGCCGCACAGTGCAGAGGACGAGTCCAAGCCTGCGCTTCATTTCCACTCAGGAATTCCGGGACGCCCTATTCCCCTGGTTTGAACCCGGGACGGCTCCGGACACCACTGAGGAGTTGGCTTTGCTGCTGAACAAACCTCTCGTGGACGAGAGGATCGCCAGTCTCGGCGTCCGCTACGTAATCCATGTAGGCGGCTCTACAATTCAGCAGTCGTTTGAAGGGCCCATCCTCTGCGGGTTTGGTCACGGAGGTGGCGGCTGCTTCGGGTACATTGCGGCGGATAGGAAATCTCATATATCGGCAACCATTTGGGATTTCGAGGAGGCAGATTCACCCGGGACGGTCGATGTTGAGGCGTCTGGAACTATTGTGGTGCCATGGTTCACTCTACCCTTCTTCGTCACACCAGCGATGACGGAGACCTATGCGTGCAGTGTCATGGGAGAGCGGCTCGCAGGATTTATTAGCGGCGAGAAAAGGGGAGGTGATGACCCCATCGACTCATTGCCAGGGCTTGCTACATCCGACTGAAGGTGCGGTGGGCGCCATGATCCCTGCGGAAGCTTTGAGGAAGCGCTTGACAGGGGCAGCAGAGTGAATGATTCTGTAGGTCATAACAACGAATCAGAAATGTCTCTGGGGCTTGGACATAGCCCCAAACCCACATCTGGCACAAGCGTTGGCGTACTGGAACACCACACGCCTTGGTCGACCGGTTTTCGCTTTCGGTCCTTGTCTCCTTTCTTCTCTATTATTTCCATATTATTGGCACCCGATTTGCTCCTGGTGAGGGGATGGCCAGGGCCGCCAAAAACCCTAGTAATGAATGAAAGAGGCCGCGATGATCCACAGGAGTAAGCCAAGGGCGAGCCTCCTGCTGGGAGCGATAACAGTACTGCTGCTATCCGCATGCTCAGTCAAGAAGACGGCGGCAAACATCGTCGGTGACACGCTTGCTGGGAGTGGCGGCGTGTATGCTTCCGACGACG
>JBHICF010000376.1:0-2188 GCA_046759485.1 Nitrospiraceae bacterium | reverse complement strand
TGTAAACTATCAGAACACATTGCGCCCTAAAGTGAGGGTCGGATCTACAAGATGAGACATGCAAATGCGCAAGATTCGCTTACTAAAGATACGGGGGGACTCCTTCGGATGGGCACCTGCAGATCAGATACCGAATACTCCGCGCATGGCCGTCAGGGGGCCTCGGTCACGAGAAAGGCCTCAATTTGTCTGTTATCCAGGACCGGGCGGCATCGCAGGCGATGCCGTGTGCCCGGGAGCGTCAACTCGCTCGCTGCCGGTGTCCCCGAGGGGTCTTCCGACAGCTGTGCGAGAAAGGCTTGAAAGGCAGCCCGGTCCCGGGGGGCGAGTAGTTCGGAGAAGGGCAGGCCTGTCACCTCTGCCTCGGGTCGACCGAGCAGCCGCAAGGCCTCGAGGTTTGCCGAGATGATCCTTGCGTGGGCATCGAGCTCGATAACGACCTCGGCGATGGAATGCAGGAGACGTTGGTAGTATTGCTTCGCTTGAAAGAGTTCGCTGACTATTTGGCGTGGACGGAACCCCTCATAGCCAAAGATTCTTTGCTCCTTCAGGCGCCGAGGGGAGCGGGTCAACATCGATTTGATGGCGTCTAAGATGTTAGGGACAATTACCGTGAGCGGTCCTTTGGCTACATATGCGTCTGCGCTCAAGCCCGGCAGCTTGGCGACATCCTGGGGGGCCAACGCCGTGAATGCAATGATCGGCAGCAGACGCCCCCTCTCCTCTTGCCGGATCAGACGACAGAGGTCATGGCCATCGATTTTTGGAAGCACGATGTCAATGATGGCGACATCATACTGACCGTCCCGAAATCGCTCCAGTGCCTCGAGGCCATCCCGGGCCTTGGTGACCTGGTACTCCTTGGCCGCAAGCATATCGACCACGGCCTCGAGAATCACCGGATCGTTATCTACCATCAAGATTCGCCGACCGCCTGGCACCGGGTGTCCTCCCTCTGAAGGAAGTCCTTTTTCCCTTCATGTTAGTTAGTATGGAGCCCGACCGAAAGCAAGTACTTTTTGCATGGCTGTCTTAGAGCCACACCTGATCGGCGTACGTAACCGCCGCAAGGGCCTGGCTTACAACATCGGGGCTGGGCTCCTCTGTGGAAAACCGTGTGCAAAAATCTGTGTACAGACATGTTTGGAAAAGCGTTTTATTTGATTGCTCTCCTCCACCGAAGTACAGCCCCAGTGCAAAGTTTGCATTACTATTGAGATCCGATGGGATTCTACCTCATCGTGTAAGTGGGGGCGGAGGCACTATCTCCTTGTTCCACGTACGTTGATAAAACGTTGGTGCAAAATTTGCAAGAACCGATCCGCACAACCAAATCAGATGTGAGCGGGACCTCTGATTTCCTTCCTTCCACCATATGAGGGCATGGGTAAGAAGCAAAACACGGTACGGCTGGCATGTTGGATAGTTACACCAGGATTGTAGGTCCATTCGAAATGTGAAGAGGGTACCAAGACCCGGAGGTGTCCCATGGATCCATGTAAGGTTCTGATCGTTGGGGGTTCGCCGGAGAATTTGGACTATATTCAGGGCTTACTTTCTTCCAGCTCGATCACAAGTGTGGTAGTGACCTCCGCATCGGAGGCAGTCACACGGCTTGGTGAAGGTGCTTTTTACGCGGTCGTTCTTGATCTGGACGGGACTCCGATGGGCGGGCGTGACCTTTTAGTAGGTCTTCAAAAAAAGGCGCCAAACACATCCTTCATCGTCATCGCGGAAGATGCTGAGAATTCGATCGCAGCGGAGTGTACGGCCGCTGGGGCCTTCGAATTCCTGACAAAACCACTCGACCGATCGTCGTTTCTGGCAGTGATGCATCGGGCACTGACCCGGAGCCAGTTGTGTTCTACGAGCCCTGTGAAGAATGCAAAGAGAAAGGGGGAACCGCCATCTTCTGATATCACTGGTGATTCGGACGCCATGCAGGAGGTCTATCATTGGGTCACCAAGGTCGCCCCCGCCGACGCCAACGTCTGCATCTACGGGGAGAGTGGGACGGGAAAGGAACTGATCGCCCGGGCCATTCATGACAATGGCCGCCGCCGGGGCCGCCCCTTCGTCATCCTCGACTGTGCCGCCATCCCCGAGGGCCTCATGGAGAGCGAGATGTTCGGTCATGTCCGCGGCGCCTTCACCTCCGCCGTCGAGAACCGGATCGGCGTCTTCCAAC
>JBHICF010000375.1:0-2194 GCA_046759485.1 Nitrospiraceae bacterium | reverse complement strand
ACCTCCACCGTGAACGGTTTCTCGGCAACGATCCGCTCCACGTTCTTCCATTCGATCTGTATGGTTTGGTCATCGTCCCCCATGTACACGTCCACCTTGAGGGTCCCCTCTTCCATCGAATCAATTTCCCCGGTGATGCGGTCTCCATTTTTGAGGTATATTTCGTCGGCCCAGGTGACTGCGCCGACATTCATCGCTATCCAGACCGCGCCGACCAGAAGATAGTGCCTCCACCTCATAATCTGCTCCCTTTCAAATAGTTAAGGGGGCCAGTTATATCAAAGTCTTACCGGGAAAATCAGCAAAACTGGAAGTAACACGCAACCTGAACTGGAGGGTCACCATATATTTCAGCCACTTCCGATCTGTATCCTTCCTCGGGCGCTATACTTAACCACAGCGCGTGTACAGGCCTGATCTCCATACTGGCACTGGTTGAGGGAGAGCAATGAATCCCATCACCCATCTTCTTACTGGATGGCTCGTGGCGAACAGTGCTGAGCTCAACCGGCGTGAGCGCACAGTGGTCACCCTGGCCAGTGTCGTGCCTGACATCGACGGGGTTGGGCTCGTCGCCGAACTGCTGACGCGTGACTCTGAGCACCCCCTACGATGGTGGTCGGACTACCATCACGTGCTCGGCCACAATCTCACCTTTGGGTTCTTGGTTGCCGGGACCAGTTTTTTACTCGCGACCAAGCGTTGGAAGACGGCGCTCCTGGCATTCCTGAGCTTCCATCTGCATCTTGTCGGAGATCTCATCGGCGGGAGGGGCCCCGAGGGCTATCAGTGGCCCATTCCCTACCTGTTTCCCTTCTCGAACCACTGGCAATGGACATGGAGCGGTCAATGGGAGCTCAATGCCTGGCCAAACTTTTTGGTGACCGGTCTCGCGCTCCTGCTCACCTTCTATCTCGCTTGGAAACGGGGATACTCGCCCCTGGAAATGATCTCTGGGTCGGCCGATAAGGCCTTCGTTGTTACTCTCCGCCATCGATTCTCCTCTCCACGCTACCAGGGCTAGCGATTGGCCCAGCGAAGGTTGCTGGGACACGGTGGTCTTCTCCCTTCATGACCCTTGGTTTTTGTGGAGGAGTCGTCTGTCGATTTTTCAAAAAGTTTCGCGTATCCTTTAACACCGTGAATCAGAAATGTTTTCTTCCTGTAATCAGAAAGGGAATTTCATGGCTTCCACACCGGATCTGGAAACAGTTAAAGCCAGGATGAAGTCCACCTGGATGGCAGGTGACTACGGCGCATTCGCCAAGTTCATGGAACCCGGCGCGTTGGAGATCTTAGCCGGATGGCAAATCCCCCCTGGCGCTCGGATGCTCGACGTCGGGTGCGGGGCAGGTCAGATCGCCATCCCTGCTGCACGCGCGGGTGTCAATGTGACCGGCGTTGATATTGCCTCGAATTTGATCAGCCAAGCACGCGCTCGTGCATCGGCGGAGGGTCTGGTAGCTCAATTTGATGAAGGAGACGCCGAGCGGTTGCCGTATCCTGATGCGTCGTTCGATGTGGCGGTGAGTCTGATCGGGGCCATGTTTGCTCCACGCCCAGAGCAAGTCGCCTCGGAGTTCCGTCGTGTGTGTCGTTCAGGTGGGCGCATCCTGATGGCCAATTGGACGCCAACTGGGTTTCCGGGCAACATGTGGAAGATCATTGGTAAATACGTGCCTGCCCCGCCGGGCGTGCCGCCCGCCACGTTGTGGGGGGACGAGCAGACAGTTCGAAGTCGGCTGCGCGAAGGGATTCGCAGCCTTACCTTGTCGCGACGAACCTATCCCTCGTGGAGATACCCGTTCAGCGTGTCCCAGGTAGTCCAATATTTTCGGGAGTATTTCGGGCCTATCCAAGGTGCCTTCGCCAAGCTTGACGAGAAAGGGCAAGATTCGCTTCGTCAGGAGCTCGAAGCGGCCTTTTCGCAGTACAACCGTGCCAAGGATGATACGACCTTGCTCGAGGGGGAATACTTGGATGTGCTCGCAATCAGAGAGTAAGACCTGGTGCACTTTGTGTCCGGAGCTGGAGATTGAGATGAGTGGGAAAAACGCAGGTCTCTCCAGGTGGGCTTGGGATCAGACGACTCAGTCTGTGAGGGGTCTTGCCTGACGTCCATTGGGTCTAGCAGGAAGGGTTGACATTAAGTCTTTGACGCTCTCGTTCAGAACGGTTGTGTCAAGGAGTCCAC
>JBHICF010000374.1:0-2198 GCA_046759485.1 Nitrospiraceae bacterium | reverse complement strand
AGAAGGGTATTGTCCACATCGAAGAGAAACACCACTTGGTTCGAGCCAATATTCATACCCTTTTTCTCAGCATGCCATACCCTTGTATATGTACCCTTTATCGACGTAAGCTTCGATGTATCGTATCCAACCATTTTCTGGATTCGGCTCGTGCTCGAACCATTCTGGTGTAAGGTGGAAGTATTGCATCACGAATGCTCTCAATGTTGTTCCGTGACACACGACAATGACATTGTCTATACCATACCTGACGTCGTCACGGTGAAAGGACCCAAAGGCTTCGTGAACCCGGACTGCAACGTCGAACCGGCTTTCCCCTTGCGGCATCCTCACCCAAAATTTCCCTTGATACGCTTTGCACTTCTCGTATAGCGCATCTGTTTCAGGATATAAAGCCTTGATCTGCTCCCGATCTAGCCCGTGCAATAAGCCCCATTGTTGCTCACACAGATTGATGTGCTCCCGCGTTCCACAGTTGATGATGTCTTTGTTGATTGCTTCAATATGATCGGCCGTCTGACGAGACCGCTCATACGGACTTTTCCAGAGACGGATTTTCGGCGTTTCCCCCTGCTCCAAAATGGATGAGTAAAAGGATCGTACGAATAATCCTGCTGCCTTCGCTTGCTCATGACCCCGCTTGGTTAGTGGTACTGCGTGATCGGGTAGCTTCTCGTAGTTTTCTCCAGTATTATCGATGGATTCACCATGGCGAACGAGTAAGATACGCCTCGGCATCGAAGCCTCCTGACCGCGCTACCTCTCGCCTACCCGTGTTTGGTAAGACAGTTGGGTCAGGACGGAGTAGGAAGGACTCACTTACAGCATTCTCCACTGCCGCCCATCACGCTCCAACAACATGGACGCTTCCGTCGGTCCCCATGTGCCGGCCGGATAATTCGGAAAATCACGGGCGGGCAATGAGCTCCAGACGTCAAGGATCGGCTGCGCAATCTTCCACGCGGTCTCCACCAAGTCGGCGCGCGAAAAGAGCGTGGGATCGTTAGTCATGCAGTCATAGAGGAGCCTTTCGTAGCCGGTGCCGCGCTGCGCCTCGAAGGCTTGCTTATACTCAAAGTGCATCCGTACAGTTTGCAGCCTCAGAATCGGGCCTGGAACCTTCGCCTGAAAGATCAATTCGATGCCTTGCTCCGGCTGAATGTGGAATAGCAGTTGATTCGCTTCCAATCGCTCGATCGGCGTATCCCGGAACAGCACTTCGGGCACGCCCTTGAATTGAATGGCGACTTCGGTGCTGCGTGTCGGCAATCGCTTGCCGGAGCGTAGGTAGAACGGGACCCCAGCCCAGCGCCAGTTGTCGATGAATATCTTTGCGGCTGCGAAGGTTTCGGTGTGGGAGTTTTGTGCCACATCCGGTTCTTCTCGGTAGCCAAGCACGACGGTCCCATCGACGGTGCCGCCGCTGTATTGGCCGCGCACGCTGTTTGTCAAGACGCCTTCTGGTGTCATCGGGCGAATTGCTCTTAGCACCTCGATCTTGCCATTCCGTATGTCGTCGGCCTGAAACGAACTCGGCGGTTCCATCGCCACGTACGCGACCATTTGAGCCATGTGGTTCTGGACCATGTCTCGCAGGGTGCCTGACCGCTCATAGTAATTACCCCGGCCCTCCACGCCGACCTTTTCCGCCACCGTCAACTGCACGTGGTCAATATGGTGGCGGTTCCACAGCGGCTCAAAGATCCCGTTGCCGAAACGAAAGGTGAGGAGGTTCTGCACGGTCTCTTTGCCCAAGTAGTGGTCAATCCGCCAAATTTGCTTTTCCTGCCAATGCTCCTGCAAGTCGCGGTCAAGAGTGACCGCGCTTTCCAAATCACGACCGAACGGCTTCTCGATGACGAGGCGCGACCAGCCCTTGTCCTCGCGCGCCAATCCCGCCTCACCCAACTGTCGGGCAATCAGGCTGAACACGACGGGCGGTACGGCCAGGTAAAACAGGCGATTGCCCCGCGTTTGATGTTTGGTATCGACCTCATCAAGCAATCGGGCGAGCCGCTGATAGGCGGCTGGGTCTTCGAAGTTACCGGGCAGATAGTAGAGGCAACGAACGGCGGCGTCCCAGGCCCGCTCGTCGAACGAGTCCCGCGTGGTGAACTGACGGATGTCCTTGCTCATCTGCTCCCGGAACGACTCGTGATCCATGTCGGACAGTGCGGTGCCGACGAGGGCCATGTTGT
>JBHICF010000373.1:0-2200 GCA_046759485.1 Nitrospiraceae bacterium | reverse complement strand
TCTCTGCCACAATCGTTGGTGCATCCTGACGCCCTCTCGGGTCGAGTACGGCTCGAGAGGGCGTTTCCTTTTTCCGAATAAACAACTGATCATTATGCTGGTGCGGGGCCGCTTCTTGCTGAGGTCCGATACTGTCACCAGAGCCACAGGGTTTCTAGGCTGATCGAGCACCCTAGGACGATCGAGAGAAGACCAGCAGCGATCCTCGCCCCTGCATGGAACCGTTGAAAGCGTCCCCCCGTCAAAAGGAAAGGCAACCCAATGAAGACGCTGATTACCAGCATTCCCAAGATCGATCCCAGGCCGAAGGCAAGAATATAAAAGACTCCTACGAACGGGGATTGAATCTTGCTGAGGACGACGAACATCAAGGCCGCACTGCCGGCTACGCCATGAGCCAAGCCAACGAACAGAGGTTTTCGCATACGAGGCCCGTGGTGTTCGTGGGTATGAGCGTCCGTCACCTCATGGGAATGGAAGTGGATGTGCGCTTCGTCACCATGACGGTGGAAATGGGCGTGAGTCCGCTTTCTGTTATATTTCCAGAGAATCTGAACCCCGAGGAGGATCAGGATGATGCCGACCAGAAACTCTGCCGAGAAGGCCACCCACGGGGGCGGCGTAATCCCAAAAAAGAGGAGGAAAAAACCAACAACGAGAAGGGTCGCCGTATGGCCGATGCCCCAGACAATGCCGATGAGCAAGGACCGGAAGAGGCTCCGGCTCTCACTGACGATAGCGGAGACGGCCACCACGTGGTCGGCATCGAGAGCGTGCTCCATTCCCAGGAACAGACCGAAAGCCATCGAGGTAAGAAGGGTCACAGCGCTCTCAGTCTTCTCCGAGGAGGTTAATCCGGTGTGCGAGCACGCCGGCACCAAAGCCATTGTCAATGTTCACCACTGCCGTGCCCGCTGCACAGGAATTGAGCATGGCCAGAAGGGCCGAAAGGCCACCGAAGCTCGCTCCATATCCGACACTCGTGGGAACGGCAACGAGTGGTTTTGACGTCAGTCCTCCTACCACGCTGGGGAGGGCCCCGTCCATTCCCGCCACCACGACGAGGATCCGGGCTCGCTGAAGCGCCTCCCACTTATGGAGTAACCGGTGCAGTCCCGCAACCCCGACATCGTAGAGCTTTTCAACCCGGCTCCCCAAGAAATCGGCCGTCACTACTGCCTCCTCGGCTACCGGGATGTCGGCGGTCCCGGCGCTGATTACGAGGGCCGTTCCTACGGTCGACGGCGCCGCCTCCCGGCGGACGACGACGGTGCGGGCGAGTGGATTGTACTCGGCGGACGGTTCACGCCTGACAATGGCATGATACATCTCCTCACTGGCACGGGTAGCAAGGAGGGTACTGTGCTGGCAGAGCAACCGATCGGCAATGTGAGCGACTTGCTCGACCGTTTTACCAAGGCACAAGATGACTTCGGGAAAGCCCTGGCGAAGACTTCGGTGGTTGTCGAGGGTTGCAAAGCCCAGCTCCTCATATGGCAAGAGTTTCAAGCGGTCCAGGGCTTCTTCGGCTGAGAGATTCCCCTCTCCCACCGCCTTCAATAAGGTTTTCAGCTTTGCTCCATCCATCCTCTAGTTCCTTCGGGTATCGGCGAACGAAGAGACTGTAGGCCGGAAGACGCCAACCGACACAGTGGCTGGAGTCCTCGTCGCGCTACGGGATATACGGCTTTTTGCGCTTGAGGTTACGCTTACGAGAAAATTCGGGCACTTTCGACGAGAGAGCTGGTGCTGCCTTTGAACGCATCCCTCAGTGCCACGAAACGCTCAGCAGCGGCTCGTGGAATAAGATCACGACAGAACAGAACAATGACCAGCATCTGGCCGCCAGCGTACCCCCCTCCCACACCAAAGACGCTTTTCACGTTGTATCCGGAAACAAAGTCTTGCGCCGGAATGATCTTTCTCCCCTGATGATCCGCAGCTTCGGCAGCATTCTCGACAAAGAATAGACCAGCCGCGCGGTCCATCTTTTTTATGACTTCTGCATCCTGGGTGTCGACCCAGTCCAATGGGATACCCAGCTCCTTGAGTAGACGGGAAATCATCGGAATGGCGTCGACGAAAGCCGAAGAAATCAGAGGTATCCCGACATGCCCTTTGGACTTGCGGCGGTCGTTCCAGTCCGCCTCTTGGCCGTGGGTTCCGATGAGCGAGAGGACCGGCGTAGTGGCCTTCAAAT
>JBHICF010000372.1:0-2210 GCA_046759485.1 Nitrospiraceae bacterium | reverse complement strand
GACCGTCCTGGTGACTACAAATTAGGCAATGGCGATAAGAAACGGGTATCCTTACCACTCCATCATGAATGGTCTAAGTCACTGAAAAATAATAATATAATGGTCGAGTATCGTATTGCGGAGTATCCGATGAGGGTGAGCATGCTTCATGAGAATGACCATAATTCCAGACCTAAAGGGCATGTAATGGGCTGAGGGGACGCAATATATGGCCGACTCTTTAATTTGTCAACACAAAATATTGTGGTAGTCTGTGGATATCCTCGAAAAGGGTGTGGATAGTCGAAGCCCCCCTCAGGGGGCGGGCGGTACCTGACTTAGCGGTTGGCTATCAACAGGGGACCCTGTTGGTGGGGTGAGGGGGAAGCCTGGTCAGTGCTCTCATTAAGAGCTGATCTTCTGGAGGATGTCATCAAGGTCGTCAGTCGGAATGAACTGGAAGCCCACGCCTACAACGACGATCCGGACTTTTAGCAGTCTGGTTTCAAAAATGCTGAACAGTCCATAATTGTGACGGCTGGTATTCGGTCGGATGATGGCCTCAATCAGGTGTGTGCCCTGTGTCCTGAGCAATTCTCCGGCAAGAGCTTGCTTCTCAGCCTGACCCTTCTTTTCCAGGCGCTCTAACTCTGTGGCAAGGATCCCTTCCAGGAACACCGCATAGTCCTGAGTGGTTGGGTTGGTCGCCGAGAGAGCTACAGAGAGGGCAAGCAGTATGACGATGGCGAGAAGAGTGGTATTATTCATCTGCAAGACTCATAGTGGTCATGAATCAAGAAATCCATGGCCAGCAGGGGCGTTTCCAACTGGCCTGTATCCCAAGATATTAGTGCGCGAAGGTGAACACCTCGCGTGGAGCGCCGAGCCCCACATGGCGCTTCAGAACCCAAAGCGGAGCCTGAATCTGAAAAGGAGGCTGCTATGTTCGTCTGGAGCAAGCATGTCGTTGTGACATTGCTGGTTGCCTTTGCCATCTTCATGGGGCTCTTTCTCATGGAGGGGCTTGAAGCAGAATCCAGCATGCTGAAGCCTCACACCACGTTCTGGATCACCTTGAACTTCGCCGGCTTGGTCATCTGGATCTTTGTGTGGATGATTGATCAGGCCCGAGTGCGTGGAAGAAATGTCTGGCTCTGGCTCGTTCCATTCGTCTTTGCACCACTGCCCGTCCTCATGGCCTTTATCCTACTTCTTCAGCGAAAGGTGAAGACCTAACGCATTACCTCCACACTGAGGCCTTCGACTTTACTCGGGATCCTGAGTCTGCCGAAGGACGACTGCGCGAGTTCTCAGCTGGAGTTCCACCCAGGGACTGTCCAAGTGCATACGGATTGGGTCCGGCCTCATTCTCTGGTAGCCTGTCGTTCGAGATATCCTTTCATACGCCAAAGCACCCAGAGGCCCGGTAGCGCAGCAAAAAATGTGACCAGAAAGAAAATGACCCACCCGACTGCTTCCACGAGGTATCCAGAGGGAGGCCCCACAAATACCCGGCCAAGAGCCGCCAGCGCGGAAAGCAGGGCATACTGAGTTGCGGTATAGCGATGATCACACAATGACATGAGGAGCGCAACGAACGCGGCTGTCCCCATCCCACCTGCGAGATTTTCGAACGCAATCGCACCGACCATAATGGGATAGCTCTTCCCCACCCAGGCCAGCAACATGAACGAGAGATTCGACACCGCTTGCAGGATACCGAAAAGAAGCAAAGAACGAAAAAGCCCCAGTTTGACCATCAAGGCCCCGCCAGCTAACGCGCCCAGCAAAGTGGCCAGGAGCCCCATTCCCTTGTTGACTACTCCAACCTCGGACGGTGAAAAATCCACGCCTCGGATCAAAAACGCCGTCGTCAGGGACCCGGCAAACGCATCCCCGATCTTGTACAGGACAATGAGAACAAGGAGCGCCAGCGCCGGAGACCGAGAGAAGAACTCCCGGATCGGCCCCCATGCGGCCTCGGTCAGGCTTCGCGGTGGGGCCGGAGGGGCAATCGGTTCCCGGCTCAGCAAGGTTCCCGCCATGCCGACCAGCATCAACGCCGCCATGAAAAGGTACGTGGTTCTCCAGCCAATGTGATCCGCCAGAATCAAGGCCAACGCTCCGGACACCAACATCGCGAGCCGATATCCTGTCACTGAGACGGCTGCGCCAAACCCCCGCTCGGTGGGTGTGAGGACGTCCGTGCGATAAGCGTCGAAAGCAATGTC
>JBHICF010000371.1:0-2217 GCA_046759485.1 Nitrospiraceae bacterium | reverse complement strand
TGTTGAAAGTGCGCCAGGCAAAGCCTGGAGGAGGAAGGTCATGTAAGGAAGATGTGGCTGAGAACTCCTGATGGGACCCGGCAGGAGATAAGCCTGCCCGGCAAAGGTTGGCAACCAGTCGGAACCGAGTGTTGCGTGGTGCAAGGGTGACCTTGGCTGCGAAGCGTACACAGGGGGTCGCCAGGCCGTGTGATGGAGCCTCGAAAGGAATATGTTTCGGAGGCCGACACTGTTTTCAAAGTGGAAGGCTGCATGGCTCGCGCCGTAATGCTAGGTGCAAGCCGCTCCGCGGGGTCTAAGAGCAGGGCATGGTAGACGCGTGGGTCCCCCAGGAACCTGGGAGGTCTCTGATTCTCCGCTGTGAGGGTAACGGTGCGGGCGCCGTTTAATAAGAAGCCCAGGCCGGTGGCACGACGTGCCGTGTCGCACGGAGCGAAGGCAGCACGAGCGCAGCGGTACGTCGTCCTGCAAAGGGCACGCACGGAATCAGAGAAGTCGGAGTTTTCTCATAGTACCGATGAAGCCGGCGAACGTATCCCGAGCGGAGCCGGTGGAGGGAAGGGGAAGACCGGGTCAAGGTGCTTAAGGAGGGATAGATGGTTGGAACACCGAGTCCACAGACCATCTCAACCCAACAACTTGAGCTTGCACAGCGAGCCGAACGCCATCCACGCGAAGCGTTGTTGACGCTTGCACACTTCATTGATCTTAACTGGCTGCGCGAGGCGTATCGCCGGACACGGAAAGATGGAGCGGCGGGCGTGGACGGCGAAGTGGCGGCTGACTACGAAGCGGATCTTGAGGAGAACTTGTCGAGCCTACTCGATCGGTTCAAGTCAGGGCGCTACCGGGCGCCGCCGGTGAAACGCGTGTATATCCCGAAGGGTGATAGTAAACGTCTTCGACCGATCGGCATCCCGACGTTGGAGGACAAAGTGCTGCAACGGGCGGTGGTGATGGTGCTAGAGCCGATCTACGAGCAGCAGTTCATAGACTGCTCGTACGGCTTTAGGCCGGGACGTTCGGCACACCAAGCGCTTGATCAGCTGTGGCAGCAGACGATGTCGCTGCCGCGGTGTTGGTTAATCGAGCTCGACATTGAGAGCTTCTTTGACCGCGTGGATCGGGCGCGGCTGCGGGAGATGGTGGCTCGCCGGGTGGGTGACGGGGTGATCCGTCGCATAATCGGGAAGTGGCTTAAAGCGGGTGTTCTAGAAGGAACGCAGCTGAGCTACCCCGAACAAGGCACACCTCAGGGTGGGGTGATCTCGCCGTTACTGGCGAACATCTATCTGCATGAGGTGCTCGACCAATGGTTCGAGAAGGACGTCAGACCACGGTTGAAGGGAAGAGCGTTCATGGTTCGGTATGCCGATGATGCGCTACTGGGCTTTGAACGACAGGAGGACGCCAAACGGGTCTTCGCGGTGTTAGCCAAGCGCTTTGAGAAGTACGCGCTGGCGCTGCATCCAGAGAAGACGCGGCTGATACCGTTTCATCGGCCCGGTCCGAAGGACCGTCCCCGGGGTGGTCCCGGACAGCGACGGTCGTTCGACTTTCTCGGGTTCACCCTGTACTGGGGACGCTCTCGGAAAGGCAACTGGGTGGTGCGGCGTAAGACGGCGAAGGATCGGTTGAGTCGGGCATTGCGTGCCATTGAAGCGTGGTGTCGGCGACATCGTCATGCCCCGGTGAAGTGGCAACATGAGCGACTGAGCCGCAAACTGCGCGGCCACTATGCGTATTACGGGATGACGGGGAATGGACGCTCGATGGCGAGCTTCCGGCATCACGTCGAACGTATCTGGCGCAAGTGGTTACGCCGCCGTTCCAATGCCAAGCTGCCGTGGGATCGGTTCTCGGCGTTCTTGCAACGCGACCCTTTACCGCCTGTGCGTGTGGTTCACAGTGTCTACCGTCGCCCAGCGACAACTTGACTTGAGGAGCCGGATGCGGGAGTTCTGCACGTCCGGATCTGTGGGAGCCCCAGCGGAGCAATCCCTGGGGCGACCCGACAACTCGATTTGCGCGACGTTTACGCTGACCGAGTTCTTTTGTTTTGGGAGGTTTTCAACGGAATAAGTCGGGAGCGGACGTTACCGATCACCTGCCTAAGTCCGATTGAAGAAGGCGACACGATTGGGTACGACTCACGAGTCACGCGCGAGCGAAAGATAACGTTCGTGTAGTCGCGCCACTTGCGCTTCGAGATGCTTG
>JBHICF010000370.1:0-2232 GCA_046759485.1 Nitrospiraceae bacterium | reverse complement strand
ACTTGGTGCCCGTCAGTGATGGCCGCTGATTATCCCCGCCTATCCGTTGAGCGATCGTCGGCACCTCGGCTGTAAGCCAGAACAGAACCCCGTTGGTCTTCAGGGCTGCCACGTTTTGTGGCCTCAGGATGGCGCCGCCTCCGGTATCGATAATCAGACCATCCTTGCCGGCCAGGTCTCGGCAGACGGCTGATTCGAGATCGCGGAAATGGTCCCAACCGAATGCTTCGACGATCTCGGGTATGGGCTGTTTGGCGAGTTGCACAATCTCCGCATCAGTCGAAACAACCTCCCGACCCAATCTCTCGCCTAGGAGCTTTGCCACGCTACTCTTGCCGGTGCCTCGGTACCCGATGAGCACGAGGTTCATGAAAATCGCGACTCCAGCACAGCGCGCATGACATCAGCCGGCGCCGGATGCGTCGTCCACAACTCGAACTGAGCAACCGCCTGGTTGAGGAACATTTCCAGGCCCGGGATCGTCCGGCAGCCAGCCGCCTTGGCCTCGCGCAGGAGCCGCGTCTCTCGGGGGTTGTAGACGATGTCCATGACGGTCAGCTTGGGGTGGAGGAACTCGGCCGGAACGCAGGTGTCTTGCGTGTTCGGGTGCATCCCCAACGGCGTGCAGTGAAGCAGGATGTGCCCATCGACGAGGGCCTCCCGCAGAGTGTCCTTCGTGAGAGAGGCATCATCGACGCGAAGCTTGGTCCGCGTCTCCAGATCGCGCACCAGCCCTTGTCGCTCCAGCTCTTCGATCCCCAGGATCGTCAGCGCTGCGATGTCGGTGTCTGTCGCGAGACCGAAGGCGATGGCCCGGGCAGCGCCACCGGATCCAAGCATGACCACATGCTGACCCTTCATCTGGACGGCGGCATCCCGCAGCGCTCGCACGGCACCCGTGGCGTCGGTGTTGTAGCCCTTCAGCTTCCCCCCTTCAACCACGATCGTATTGACCGAGCCGATCTGCTGTGCGGTGGTCTCGACTTCGTCCAAATGTGGGATCACCGCTACTTTATGGGGGATGGTGATGCTGAAGCCGCGGAGGTTGCCCAGTGCGCGGATGCCCTGGATTGCGCCCTCCAGGTTTTCGACCCGGAAAGCCAGGTAGACGAAGTTCAACCCGAGTTTTTCAAACGCGGCATTGTGAATGGCGGGGGAGAGGGAATGTTCGACCGGGTTGCCGATCACGCCGCAGAGCTTCGTCTGACTATCGATCTTCATCATGAGGCCTGCGTACCCAGTCGTTACTTCTCACTATTAGTGCTGTGTGGCGCACGGGGTGCGAACCAGTCATCGTGAAATCGTAAGAGGCGCCCTGATCATCAGCGCCCTAGAGGCACGGGTTATCGTGCGGTCATGCCGCCGTCAATGGGATAGATGCTGCCGGTGATCCATGCGGCATCGTCTGAAGCGAGAAACAATACCAGCTTGGCGACCTCGTCGGACGTACCGGGCCGGGCGATCGGGTACGCAGACAACACCTGGGCTGCGCGATCCGGATCGCTCAGAAGGCTGGAGGCCATCGGCGTGTCGACAAGTCCTGGATTCACCGCATTACAGCGGATGCCTTGGTTGGCGTAGTCGATGGCCAGACACCGGGTAAGTGCATCGAGTCCCCCTTTCGTCGCCCCATAGGCCGACAACGCTGGGATTCCGACCAGTGAGGCAATAGAGGAGATATTGACAATCGACCCGCCTCCGGCTT
This sequence comes from Nitrospiraceae bacterium, assembly GCA_046759485.1. Classification (GTDB taxonomy): domain Bacteria; phylum Nitrospirota; class Nitrospiria; order Nitrospirales; family Nitrospiraceae; genus JBHICF01. The sequence goes on along the minus strand of JBHICF010000370.1, from coordinate 527 downwards.
TCAACAACTCCGGTAAGGCGGCGCGGGTCATCCTGAACACACCCGTCAGGTTGATGTCCAGGACTTCGTTCCATGTGGCGTCGTCGGTTTCATGGAGCAGTTGTCCGAAAGCTCCGATTCCGGCATTGTTCACGAGAATGTTGAGTTTGCCGAAGTGCTGGATCGCTTGCGCCACTGCCGTTCGAACGTGCGTCTCATCGGTCACCGAACCCGCCACCGCCACCGCGCGACCCTGTTCTTTTTCAATACTGTCAACGACCTGCTCCAGGACGTCCTTGCGTCGCCCAGTGATCACCACCGCGGCGCCTGCCTTCGTGAATGCCCTCGCCACAGCCTCTCCGATGCCGACTCCGCCGCCTGTGATCAAAGCAACTTTCCCATCCAGTCGCGTCATTCCGTGGCCTCCTCGTGATCCGGGGGATCCCGGTCTGGGTCTTTGGTGGTCGTGGCCGAGTCGGTGCTCGTCGGGCTCGCCCAGAGTCCTGGCTCCACTTTCCGCGCGACGGTCATGAATCCCGAGTGGGCGA
>JBHICF010000369.1:0-2234 GCA_046759485.1 Nitrospiraceae bacterium | reverse complement strand
ACGTGTGGCCGCGCTGGAGATACTTCGGGACACCCCGCGAATCAAGGACCTGATTAAGAAAGGGGCGGTCGATGAGTTAAGGCTCGCCATGGAACAAGGTGTACAGGAGGGATGCCAGACCTTCGATGACGTTATGTTCCAGCTCTACATGCAAGGCAAAATCACGCTGGACCAGGCCCTCATGAACTCGGACAGTGCCAACAATGTGCGGCTCAAGATCAAGCTCGCGCACTTGGACAAGCGTAACCGATCGCTAGAACCAGGTGATCGCGAGGAGGCGGGCAGCGCTTCCTAGCCTAGCCTAGCCTAGCCTAGCCAACCCATCCCTTCAGGCCAGGGTCCTCGAGATTTTCAGCGCAGCAGACTTCATTGCATCCTACCTTGAACACGCTTCATGAGTCAGGACCCTTCCGTGTCTCAGGATCCGGATGGGGGGCATCCTCGGTGAACGACTCCAGATAGGACGCGATCTTCTCGAGGGCCTGTGCACTCAGTTTCTTGCCATACCAATTGGGCATCACCTTATCAGGATACCCCTCAACCACGTACACCCTCGGGTCTAAGATCGACTCGATGATGTATTCCCGTACTGTGCTGGCCTGACCGCTATAGCGGCTATCCGAAAGACGCGTCGAGCCGGCCGTCCCAAGTGCCAGCTTGGGACCAACGCGGCCCTCAGCTCCCTGAATACCAGGGATGGTATGGCAGACCGGACATCCTGCCCGCACAAACAGCTCCCCGATCGGTTCGTCCCCTGTCACCAGCGGAACCATGGAAGGTAAGACCTCAGGGACCCGGACCGGGATCCTGCGTGGAGACCTACTTGAGTCGAACCAAAGTATGAATGTCGCCAGGATGGCCACCACGCCGGCGACAACGAGTGTGGCCCGAGCCCGCTCAGCCAGCGGGGGCCGTATTCGAAACACTTAGCTCCTCAGCCTTTGACTACGTTGAAACACCCGGACTGCTTCCCGAAGCCCCGGACTCAATTTGACCGGATAGACAGTGCCTTCGCCAAGGCTGCGAACACGGGAAGGAAGCCGGGCGCGCTCTCTCGCTGCATGACGTCTGATCTGCGCAAGCGATGGGCACGGGCCAGCAAGCCGGCCCTGACGCAATACGGGGATCAGCAAAGGACGACCGGACACGGCTTCATCGTCCAGCCCCAACACATCTCTTACAGCCAGACCACCTCGCTTCACTCGATAGACCTGCTTCAAGCCCGGGTAAGTCTGCTTGTGAGCACTCAACTTTCCGGTCGGATACCGCTCCCCTCCTCGGACCACTTCGCTCATCTTGTAGACAAAATCAAGGGCAGGCGCGTCGCTGGACACGCTCATTTCAGTCCCCACTCCAAACGCATCGATGGGAGCACCCGCTCGGACCAGTTCGCTGATTCGCGCCTCGGTCAGATTCCCGCTCGCAAAGATCTTGACGTCCCGCAATCGGTTCGCATCCAGTATCCGGCGGACACCACGGCTCAGCACAGCCAAATCCCCGCTATCCAGCCGGACTCCTCCAAGGCGACCTCCTTGTCGTGCCAGCTCACGCGCAACGCGGACTGCCCGCCGCGCTCCCTCAAGGGTGTCATACGTATCAATGAGCAACGTCGTCCCCTTGGGAAAAGTGGCCACGAAAGCTCGAAACGCCTTGGTCTCGGATTCAAACGCTTGGACAAAAGAGTGTGCCATCGTGCCATAGACAGGAATTCCGTATCGCTGGCCGGCCAGCACGTTGGAAGTCCCCACACAACCTGACAGATATGCGGACCGGGCGCCCTGCAGTCCGGCATCCCTGCCTTGAGCCCGCCGCAACCCGAATTCCACGACCGGTCGCCCCTTCGCGGCCTCCACCACCCGCGAGGCTTTCGTGGCAATCACGCTCTGCAGGTTGAAGGTATTAATGACCAGCGTCTCAACGAGCTGGGCTTCGATAATATTGGCTGTGACGCGCAGCACAGGTTCGGAGGGAAAGAACACCGTTCCCTCGGGCATCGCATCGACATCACCCTTGAACCCTACTGTCTGCAAGTAGGACAGGAACGCAGAGGTAAATAAGCCTGTGGAGCGCAGGTACCGAATATCCTCGGGACTGAACGAAAAGTGCGTGAGGTAGGACAACGCCTGCTCAAGGCCCGCACAGACCAAATAGGGCCGCTGCGGAGGAGTACGACGTACGAATAAATCGAACGTTGCCCTAGCCTTCGGAAGATGCTCACGGTAGCTGGCAGCCAT
>JBHICF010000368.1:0-2248 GCA_046759485.1 Nitrospiraceae bacterium | reverse complement strand
ACAGCAACCATGAGTCCGTCGGCGCGTGAATCGTGCTCTCCACCAACGTGCAGTCGCCACGAACCACATCGCCTTTTTCCACCGAAATCGCCTTGGCCAAGTGCAGCAATTCACGGTTGATGGCTTCAAGTGTGTCGGCCGACACACGCTTGATATTCTCCTGCAAAGTCGACTTGCTGGGTGGCTTCTCCAATCCACCGATCCGACAAAACCTGCGATAGCACGTTGAATCCGCAAGGTGGAAGGACAGCTCCTCGTAGCTGAAGCCATTCAGTTGCTTGACCACCAAAGCGCGAACAACTTGTTCAGCACTCAAACCAGGACGGCCCAGCGACGGGTCCCGGTCTTGGAGAAGATCCTGCTCGACGCGCTCGAGCACGCCTGAACACTGATCCAAGGCCTCGCTCATCGCCGCGAGCTCCTGGGCGTGTTCGTGTTCAATGAACGCTTGCATCAACGGCAACTGTTTGCGCATCATATTCCGCATCGGAGTCGGCTCCTTGTTCGTTGCTGGCCGGTCGCCTTTCGGCGTTGTTTGCACACCGACAGCTTGAACAAAGTCGACTCCGTTTTCATCGGATTTCTACGTCTGGCGCGGAGCTGAGAATTTCCGGACGAGAACTAGTTAGACGGACTGAGGTGTTCCGTTGGAGACTATTTCTCCGGACACAGGGCCTTGTCCAAAACTTCTAATCCCTCGGGCCAGTTCTCCGCATGTCCATCTCGGGACTCTTCATTGCAGAAGCCTGAGTGCGTGAGCCGTAGTAGTGTCCCCTCTTCCCGTGCCGACAGCTCGACTCGAATGACTGTCTCAGCGCCTCCCGTTCCTCCCTCCCCAGTCACCCAGGCCATCTCCACCAACTCATCCTTCTTCAACTCCAGGAATCGACCGTAATGAGGATGTCTTCCCCAATCCTTCCGGTTGTAGAAGAAGAATGGCTTGTCAACCTCAGGGGTCATGAGTAGTTCCCCTGGCTGTGCAAACCAAGAATCAAACTTCTGGGTCCATGCTTGGTAGATATCACTCGCGTCTGCCTTCATGAGTCGTTCGACTGTCATAGTAAGAGGTCGTGCAGAGTTATCAGGTTCGCACTTGGTTCTCATTGATCTTCTCTCCAAACTCTCAATGGGGGAAATTCCCAAGGTCGAAGGTACTGTCGGTACAGAATGTCTGCAAGTCAATTGGTAGGTCACGGGCTAAACTTGGCCATCCTTGAACTCGGGGCAGAGGACTCGATAAGACCGGGGAGGCCGTCTAACCCGACATTCCCCATTTGACCTTCGCCCGGCTCCATCGCCGGGCCGATTCGCTCCAGCATAACCCGGCTCGCGCCATACACTCCCAATCTGCTCGCTTGCGGACGACATCTGCATCGAAAAGAGTCGTGACGCAGGCGAAAGGACCGCTCCAGAAGCCCGGGCGGGCCGCTTCCACGTGATCTGCAGGGAGTGACATCCCACGTGCCTCGCTGTTGACTCGGTTGATGAGCGGTCGGCACCGTCATATCGGTGATCCCCGCTGCGGGAGGGTCGCGAACCGTCGTATCCGCTCAAGGATCGCCCGGTACAGCCGACGCGGCACCGCGACCTCGGCCAGTTGAAACGTGACGTATCGGGCGTGATGAACCATCTTCGCACCGATCTTGATCAGCTTGTCGCGCAGCGTCGTGAGCGACCACTGCTTCACACTCGGCGGCAGCGCCAGCCGGCGCAGGAAGTTGCCCAGGTTGTACGCCAGCACATGCAGTTGCAGCCGCGCCTGGTTGGCGTCGAAGCCGTGGCAGCTCAGACGCGTCCAGCGGATCGCGTGCTTGCCCTCCTTGATCCACTGCTCGGTGGTTCCGCGACCGTTGTAGAAGTCCACCACGGACTTGGACCCGCCGCCGAGGTTGGTCACGATGAAGCCGACGCGCGGAAACAACTCGCCTTGATGCCACTCGACCTTGGACACCACGCGGCGCGGGTGGTCCCACGACTTCGCCTGGTAGTCGAAGCTGTGGTAGAAGCGCTGCGGCCGCTTCGGCGGTCGGCCCACCGGACGTGTGAGCAAGTGGCCGATGTGGCGTTCGAGCACCTGGTTCGCCTTGAGCCGGATCACGTACTCGTAGCCCTCGGCTTCGAGTAGGTCGTACAACTCGGGGATAGCGAATGCCGCGTCGCCACGGAAGAACTTTGGCACATCCACGTCTCGGTAACGCTCGATCACCGGCTCCAGCGCCGACCGCCAGTCGTCGGCGCTGGCGACGTT
>JBHICF010000367.1:0-2264 GCA_046759485.1 Nitrospiraceae bacterium | reverse complement strand
ATGGCTTGGGACCCCAAAGATCCTTGGGCAAAACGTAACGACCCGCTCGAAGAGATCCTTCGACAGGTGCAGGACCAGTTTCGCCAGATGATGCCCACTCGCGGCATCCGCACCATTGTGGTCGCCTTGGCAATCCTGATCGTGGCTTGGCAAAGCGTCTTCATCGTGGCCCCCGATGAGGAAGGAGTCGTCAAACGGTTCGGCGATGTGGTCCGATCGGTGGGACCCGGTCCCCACCTGAAGGTCCCGTTCGTCGAAACGGTGCTGCAGCCCAAGGTCGAAAAACTGCATCGCATTGAGGTCGGGTTCCGGACAGACCCCAGAGGACGTCAACGCATGGTGCCGCAGGAAGCGCTCATGTTGACGGGGGACGAGAACATCCTGGCAATCGAGTTCAACGTGCAGTACAAAATTAAAAGTGCCAGCGATTACCTCTTCCAGGTCGATAATGTAGTCGAGACGATCAAGAAATCCGCCGAAGCAGCCATGCGCGAGGTAGTTGGGAAGAGTCAGATCGATGAAGCGCTCACGACCGGCAAGGCGCAGATCCAGGACGACACGCATACCCTCCTCCAAAGTCTTGTTGATCAATATCGGGCAGGAGTTTCGATTGTGGCAGTCCAGATGCAGGACGTGGATCCACCTGAAGCCGTCATCGCCGCGTTCAAGGATGTCGCCAGCGCCAAGGAGGATCGCGAAAAACTCATCAACCAATCCCAGGGCTACCGGAACGATATCATTCCCAAGGCGAAGGGAGAGGCCGCTCAGATGGTGAATCAGGCCAAGGGCTACGCACAGGCTCGGCTGGCTCGGGCGGAAGGTGAGGCGAACCGGTTCTTGAAGACCCTGAAGGAATACCGACAGGCCAAGGACGTCATCAGCAAGCGCATTTACATCGAAACGCTCGAAGAGGTGCTTCCCAACGTCGAGAAGATCATTATCGACCGGAAGGCCGCCGACCGTCTCCTACCCTACCTTCCACTTGACCGCCTCGGTACAGGGCGCAAGGGTGGAGAAGCGACCGGCGAGAAGAGGCCCTAATGGTGTCGAAGCAGAACATCCTCGTTGCCCTGATCGTGGTCGTCGTCCTGCTGTTAATTCTCGGCGCATCTCCGTTCTTCGTCGTGGACATCACCCAGACTGCCATCGTCGTCCAGCTCGGCAAGCCGGTGCGGAATGTCACAGACCCTGGACTTCACTTCAAGGTCCCGTTCATTCAAGACGTGACCTACTTTGACAAACGGCTCCTGGACTACGACTCCTCCCCCCAGGAAGTGATCACCCAGGACAAGAAGTCAATCTTGATCGACAACTTCGCGAAGTGGCGTATTACGGATCCTCTCAAGGTCTTCCAGGCCTTCCGGACGCAGCGGGCTGCCCTCCAGAGGCTGCACGATATCATCTACTCCGAACTGCGGGTGGAGCTCGGACGGCACGACCTGTCTGAAATCGTCTCCCAGACCCGTGCTGACATCATGAAAGTGGTCACCGAGCGGTCGCATGAGAAAGCCGTGCCATTCGGGATCGCTCTCGAAGACGTCCGCATCAAGCGCGCTGACCTGCCAGAGCAGAACGAAAAAGCGGTGTTTGCTCGGATGCAGGCCGAACGCGAGCGTCAAGCCAAGCAGTACCGTGCCGAGGGCGCGGAGGAAGCCCAGAAGATTCGCTCCGAAGCCGAGAAGGACCGCGAGATCATACTAGCCGAAGCGTACAAGACTTCGGAGGAGCTCCGGGGCGCCGGCGACGCAAAGGCGTTTAAGACCTACGCGAAAGCCTATAAGCAAGATCCGCGATTTTTTGAGTTTACGCGTTCGATGGAAGCGTACAAGAAGAGTTTTTCTGGCAACTCAACCTTCGTGATGGGCCCGGACGCGGAGTTCTTCCAATTCCTCAAGAAACGCTGACCCTGGAAGCTACCTAGCTGCTTCCTCGAGGCAGCCACCAACAATCTTCCATCCCTCCTCCCTCGCCGACAGCCCTACAGATTTCTCTGGTGTTAGCCTGTCACCGCCCAACACTCAGAGCTGAGGCGGCTCGCCTACGTTGCGAACGGAAGATGATGGAGTGGGCCAGGGAATGAATCTCCGCAAGCATGATCGCGGAGGGTGCGATGGTCACACATTTGGGATGGCTGGAGGCCAGTCTCGTGAGGGGGACTCGGAACGGGAACAGGCGGGTTGACAACCGGATCAAGGAATCCGAATCGCCACTAATTCAGAATGTAGGGCACCGGATCCACGGCTCTGCCCTTCAGTTTCACCATG
>JBHICF010000366.1:0-2268 GCA_046759485.1 Nitrospiraceae bacterium | reverse complement strand
CGGATGGCCATTTCCGGAGGTAAATTGATGGCGCGCATCCTGGCCATCGGGACCGCAGCGCTCGACCTTATCTTTTCCCTGGATCAGTATCCCCAGGAGGATGCGGACCTCCACGCTCTCAATCTGCGCGTCGACCGGGGCGGAAACGCCGCTAACACGCTGGTCGTCCTGAGTCAATTGGGGCATTCGTGCACCCTTGGTGGAGTGCTGGCAGACGGTCCTGAAGCGGTTCCCATTCTAGACGACCTGGCCCGGTACAGGATCGACCTCAGCGCCTGCCGCCGCGTACCTGGCCGTCCGCCGACCTCGTGCGTCCTCCTCAGCTCGGAAAGCGGTACCCGAACCATCGTGCACTATCGGGACCTGCCCGAGTATATCGATGACGATTTACGTCATGTTGATCTTACCCCCTTCGACTGGGTACACTTCGAGGGGCGCGACGCGACCGAGATAGTCCGCATGCTGCGCAGAGTTGGAGAAGCCAGGCGCGGCATTCCGTGTTCGGTGGAGGTGGAGAAGCCTCGCCCTGGGATCGAGGCGGCCTTCCCGAATGTAGCGGTCTTGATCTTTTCACGAGCCTATGCCCACCACCGGGGATTTGAGAGTCCCCATTCCTTCCTCATCCGAATGCGTGAAGAAGCCCCGGAGGCAGACCTGGTGCTTACATGGGGGGAGGACGGAGCTTACGGTCTCGGGGGGCGGGGAGAGGTTACCCACAGTCATGCCTTTCCTCCTATTAAGGTAAAGGAGACCCTGGGGGCGGGGGATACGTTCAACGCGGGTCTGATCGATGCCTACATCAGAGGCCTCGGGCTGGGCGAGGCCCTGTCGTTCGCCTGTCGGCTGGCCGGAAAGAAGTGTGGACAGGTCGGCTTTACAGGGCTGGGGGAGTAATCTGGGGCAGATTGACCTGCCTGAGCAATGTCAGATCGATCATTGATACGGAGCAGACGGTGGGAGCCGTGACGAAGCGGTGTGGGTGGGCCGAGGGGAGTGCGCTGATGATCGCCTACCACGACCGGGAGTGGGGTGTACCCCTTCACAACGACCGCAAGCTCTTCGAGTACATGGTGCTGGACGGCTTCCAGGCGGGGTTGAGTTGGGCGATCATCCTCAACAAGCGAGAGGGCTTCCGCGAGGCTTTCAACAACTTCGAAGCTGAGAAGATCGCCCGTTACACGACGCGCAGAATAGAGCGGCTGCTCTCTGACCCCAAGATCATCCGGAACAGACAAAAGATTACGGCCACCGTGACCAACGCCCGAGCGTTCCTCCGGGTCCAGGAGGAGTTTGGCTCGTTTGCTACTTTCATCTGGCAATTTGTGGGGGGCACGCCTCGACACAACTCCTGGAAGACGATGCGGCAGGTTCCCACGAGGACGAAGGAGTCAGACAGGATGAGCAGGGCCCTGCAGGACCGGGGGTTCAAGTTCGTCGGCTCGACCATCTGCTACGCGTTCATGCAGGCTGCCGGAATGGTAAACGACCATCTGGTCACCTGCTTCCGGCACGCCGAGGTGCGGGGGGAGGACAAGCGCGGTAGGCCTTCACGGCAGCCTAGGTAGTACCCACCTCAGGATCACCCCATCCATAGCGCTCTCCTTATTATCTAAACAATCACTTCATATATATGTTGTATGTAGTTGATATACATGGTCTTATATCTAAGAATGATTCATGTGAAGCTTATGGGTTATGGTGCGGCAATTGCAGTCTGCACACACGACCAGTCCATAGGCAATGCACGAGGATACTGTGGGAATCAAGCAACGCACGAGGTGGACATACACTTTCTGTGTGGCAGCAATGGTTGCCGGCTGCTTCATGCTGGGAATTGCCCGGGCAGAGTTCAACTACAAGCGCTACCGTCCATACTCCCTTGCGCAGGCCGTCGCGGACCACACGCATGGCGAGGAGGCAGACTGGGTGATCGCGGCTGGGAGCTTCAAATACAGAGTGCGCGTGACTTACACGGGCCTGCAGCGTGACATTAGGGTGAGTGTAAGACAACTTATCGCGAATTGGGTAAAATCGCTTGACTTGAACCCAAAGCTTTTGGATCTGTTCAAGCAGGAGATTCTGGTTCGTGAGGGCGGCAGCCAGTACTGGCTTCCAATCCAAGAACAACTTCTCCCGCATGTCGCAAGGGAAGTTCGTACGGGAGATCTCGTCGATTTGTACATCATGAGAGTAGGATCAACCAAAACGGAGTCGGTGTTCATCGTAAACGAGTTTCAAGCCCGCAGGGTCACCAAGTAAGAACCCCTT
>JBHICF010000365.1:0-2273 GCA_046759485.1 Nitrospiraceae bacterium | reverse complement strand
GAGATTTCACGTTTGGTAAGTTTTACCAACACAGGATGAAATACGGTTTGGTACTTGAACGGACGGGCCTGGAGACCCACTGCTGTAAACATCTTGAAAGGCAGCCGGAGGCTGGTAAATCGTAACCCGAAGCGTAAGCGAGGGAGAAGCGGCAACGCGGATTCCCTCGCTTACGCTTCGGGTTACGCGTGAGCCGCAGGTGTTGTTGGCTCAGTCCATAAACGGTGCGATTTCAAAAGGAGGAACCTGGATGAAGTCTAATCCTACCCGGGCGGGTCCGGGCCTGTTCGGAAATCCTCACTCGAAACTCTCCTTGGAGGGCTAAGCAGCCAGGGTCGCTTGGTAACAAGTGGCGACGAAGGGGCCAGGTGAGGATAGTGCGGGAGGTGTCACGTTTCGGCCGGATCGGGGGGCCAAGCTCCGTAACCTGCTGAAGCCCAGGAAAGGAATCCCCGTGACGTCGATACTCGGTTACGACGATCGGACCGGTAAGGTGCTTGGTGGCATCGCCTGCGCACAATGGCTGACAACACTGACCGGTGAAAGTCCCACGTCGTCCCGCCCGACCCTCGCGGTCGGACGGGTAACGCGAGTCGATAAGGCGCAGCTGAAACGACGCGTGTATGCGGCGGCGCGGAGATGTCCCACTCGGGCAAATCCGCTTTGGGGATGGCAGCTCTCCCGGTGTAGCGACGACGGTCGTGATAGGGAGACCCAACGGAAGGAGACTCCACGCCAGCGGACCATGAGAATAGTTAACCCCCAATGGTGCGACGCCATGTCGTCGCGGCCCGGGCCTCTTTCGGGCAGCCGAGGTGCGGTTAAGAAACATTTTCCACGGCACGCGGGGTAGGGAGATTCCAGCGAATCGAACGAACGAGGAAACTCGGAAATCCGGACGATGGTAGAACCACTTAAGATCAAACACCACTCGTTGACCGGACGGATCGACCTCAAGTTGATGCACGAGGCCTTTCGAGCGGTGAAACGCAACAAAGGCAAGGCCGGCGTTGACGGGGTCAGTATCGAGATGTTTGCGCAACAGCTCGAACAGAACCTGGAAGCGCTGATGCGTGACCTCAAGCAGGGCACGTTCCAGCCCATGCCGGTACGGCGTGCATATGCCGACAAGGGGGGCGGGAAAAAACGTCCTCTGGGGATTCCGACCGTACGGGATCGAGTTGCACAGGAAGTGCTCCGCCGACTGCTCAGTCCGCTGTTCGAGCCGCTGTTTCACGATGATTCGAATGGCTTCCGGCCGGGACGCTCCTGTCATATGGCCATCGAGCGGGTGCTGGAGATCTGGAGGGCCGGACATCGACATCTGGTCGATGCCGACATCACCGGATTCTTCGATTGCATCCCGCACAAGGTCATTATGCAGGGGCTGACCAATGTGGTGGCGGATGGAAACATCCTGGCTCTGGTCGAGCGATTTCTCTCTGCAGGTGTTCTGGAGGACGGCGTTGTGCGGTCCACGACGCTGGGGACTCCTCAAGGGGGTGTGCTGTCGCCTTTGTTGGCGAACATTGCATTGAACTTCCTCGACTGGCATCTCGATGAACTCGGATACCGTTTTGTGCGGTACGCCGATGACTTTGTCGTGCTCTGCCGGACAGAACTCCAAGCCAAAGAGGCACGGTCGGCGGTCGAGCAGTTCGTTGAACAGCTCGGTCTGTCGCTCAGTCCCGAGAAGACGCATGTCACGACATTCCGACGGGGTTTTACCTTTCTCGGTTTCGACGTGACAAGCTACTCGGTCAAGATGCGTGCCAAATCCGTGGAGAAATACAAGGCTCGGATACGGGATCTGACTGTACGCAGCCATAACCTGGACGCCAAGAAAGTCGAGAAACTCAACGCGGTCGTACGCGGAGTGGCCCGGTACTTCGGGACTTCGTTCACGAAGTGCGGCAACCAGTTCCGCGAATTGGACCGTTGGCTCCGCATGCGGCTGAGGTGCATGCGACTGAAGAGGAAAAGTCGCACGGCAAATTGTCGGATTAAGATCAAACATCTTCGACGACGTGGGTATGTGTTTCTGAGTGACTACCTCGATCCGGGCCGAGGGTAAGTTCGAGGCTGTTCCTCATGTTGAGGCCATTCCGTACGTGGCTACGGCAACCGCGAGGCGTGCCGGGCCCCGGGGCCGCCCGGTGCGGGAAAGCCGCACGCCGGTAAATAGAGGGAATTGACCCTCTTGCGACAACGGGGAGGGGGTGGGACGCCACCCCCTTACCCACTGATTTACCAGCCTCCGGCTGCCTTCCAAG
>JBHICF010000364.1:0-2276 GCA_046759485.1 Nitrospiraceae bacterium | reverse complement strand
GCCAGATGCCCGTTCCGGTATTTCTCAGATCATGTCCTGCACCTGGAACCGACGACGCTGCCGGAGTCCGTCGATACGATTAGTCCACTCGACTTGGGGGCGCTAGTTCATGACATCCTAGAGGCAACACTCCGCACGCTACGGGAGCACGGTTACTTCACCGAAAAACCGACAACCGGCCCTGATCCCGGGGCTATGTTGGAGGAGGTCGCACGTCGCAGCTTTGATCAGTACGCCAACACCCATTCGATCGGGTACCCTCTCGTTTGGGAGTGCCTGCAACACTCCCTCGTCAGTACCCTACTGGCTATTGTTTGGGAAGAGCTTGAGTCCATGTCGACTGAGGGCTGGGAGCCGATCTTGTTCGAACATCCGATGCGCGGGAACCTTACTCTCACGTTAGGACCGAAGTCAGAAAGCCTTCCCGTCGCCGGACGGCCAGACCGCATTGACTGGCACGCTCCATGGAATCGCTACCGGATCGTTGATTACAAATTCAAGTCCAGCAAAAGGCCGGACACAATGGACAGCAATCTTGTGCTCGGGGCTATCCGAGGTCAGCGCCTTCAGCCGCCTCTGTACCTGGTCATGACGCAAGCCACACTTCCGAGCCAGAGACGGCAGGAGCGCAGCGGTCAGGCACCCAATTGCGAAGGTGCTTGGTTTCATTATGTCGCGCCGAACTGGAACCATGAGGATGGGCGTGTACTCACCCGAGAGCAGTTTCCGGCGGATGCGTGGTACACACAACTTCGAGCGCCATTGGAGCGGGTTCTTAGCTTTCTGGCAGGAGGAATCCGCTCGGGGATGTTCTTTATCCAACCTGGGACGTACTGTGGCAGCTGCGATTATCGGCTTATCTGTCGTCGATCCCACCAGCCGAGCGTGTGTCGGGCTCGCTCTGACCGGGTATACGTCCAACCCCATCGTGCGCTCCGACTGACTCAGCCCCCACAAGCTAAGAAGGCCACAAGGAGTGACAGGGCCGCCTCAACTGGCACCCTGATCCAAGTGACCGAACGGGGCCCTCAATCGGGTAGGGATGCGTGATGGCACTCCTGCACGACAGACTAGAACGTGACCGAGCGGCAACCGTCTCCGATCGAAACATTGTGGTGGTAGCCGGGGCCGGGACTGGAAAAACCACGCTGCTGGTTGATCGGATAGCCGCTCTGCTGCTGCGCCGTACGGACCCGTTATCTATCAGCCAGATCGTCGCTCTGACCTTTACCAACAAAGCAGCCAATGAGCTGAAGCTTCGCCTTCGTGACAGGCTTCGCGCGTTCCTCGGGTTTGTCACCGATAGGCCCCCCGAGTTAGCCACGAGGCGCCGTGAATGGGATCAGATGAAAGAGTGGAGCATGCTGTATGACCTCAGCAAGAGCCGGGTGGACGAATCGGCGGAAAAAGCCCTTCAGGAACTCGAAACAAGCCAAATCGGCACGATTCATAGCTTCGCTGCCCACGTGCTTAGACTCTATCCAATTGATGGGCTCGTCGATCCAGCATTTCATGAGGATGATGGCCTGGTTTTCAACAAACACTTTAACAATGAATGGACCCTATGGCTACGCAAGGAACTGGGACCTGAGGGTAGCCATCATGACATCTGGCGCGCGATCCTTCCTATCTTGTCACTCGAGGACTTAAGGGAGTTAGCGGTCGCGCTGGCAGGGGAACTCAACCCTCTCCACCAGCTGCCCATACATTCCGGGGGCTCAGACCTTCCCACTGTCCTTCAGGAATGGACGCAAGGGATTGGAGAGACCTGCCATGCCTTGCTAGAAGATCGTGCACGGACTACCACCCTTGAACGTATGGTGGCTACGGCGGGATGCGTACTCCAGCAGTTCCTGGACCTTGGCCTCCAGCCGGACACAGGGGACTGGTCAGCGAGCCTCGCGCGAAGAATCCCGAAACGTACCTCTACCTGGTCCGTGGAGGACTATGAGCAGGCCAAGCGGTGCATCAGAATCGCGCAGGCGATGACGACTGCGAGTCAGCACGCGTTGGTGCCCGTGCTTCAGCTACTTGTTCCGTTCGTCTCTGACTGCCGTATCCGGTTTGCCCAAAATGGCTACATTACCTTTGACGGGCTCCTCGCGCGAGCGCGTGATCTCCTCCGTGACAATCTGACCATCCGCCAGGAGCTGAAGAGGCAGTTTCGAGCTCTGCTGGTAGATGAATTCCAGGATACGGATCCGCTGCAGTACGAGCTGATTCTCTACCTGGCTGAGAGCCTCGGGAACACAAGCAAGGATTGGCGGACAGTGCGT
>JBHICF010000363.1:0-2282 GCA_046759485.1 Nitrospiraceae bacterium | reverse complement strand
TTCGTATATTCCCAGTCCGGGCGCTTGGACATGATCGCCCGCAGGTCCATCCGCAGTTCCTCCACCGTCGCCTTTCCCACATACCACCAGCCCATATACAGCTTGTAAATCCTCCGATCGGGCTCCAGGACGAAGGTGTATGGAATAAACACGGGTCCGAACCGGTGCTCGGATTCGTCGGCGATGCCCAGCTCGTAAACAAGCTTGCGCTCGTGGTCTGACAGGAAGGGCCACATGGCACCAACGGCATTGCGCATCTCGACGCTGCCGAGGCGGTCTTCGGTTGTCACGGTGACCATCTTGCAGTAGTTGACCGCGAGCTCGGGTTGCAGGTGTACCGCGTAATTCGTCAACTGACGAGCCGCCTTCGGTCAATAGTTACCCCGTTCAAAGATGAGAATGGTGGGCCAGCCGCCCATCAGTTCGCTGAGACGTACGACTTTCCCCCCAGTATCCGGCAGGGCAAAGTCTGGGAAGGTGTTACCGGGTCTGAGATCCTCACGCACCGCGTGCCTCCTTTCCGCTCTGCCTGGGATAATCAGCATTCCGGTTTTTGAAGCACGAAGCTGAGATATAGCAGCTCGCCAGCCCGAAACCCTTCATAGATTCTTGAGCCCTTGACGCCGGCAAACTGTTGAAATGCGTTTAGCAACGGCTTCTGCATTGATTGTCGAATGAGTGCCGTCTTGCGTTCGTGGTCCAGATTCAGGGCCTTGAGTACATTGAGGGTTATATTCGTTTCCTTGACGAGCGTCATCCCGGAACGGCGTAACTGTGTGTAGAGTATGTCCATTCTGGCCCGACCGCGAAGGTCGGCGTAAAGAAAGTAACCATCCTGCCGTAGGACCCTCTTGACTTGCATCAGAAAGGCATCCATTGAACGATAACAGTGTGAAGACTCGACATTCACAACGACATCAAAGCTATTATCCTCGAACGGGAGCAATTCGGCATCGCCCGTGGCGAATGAAAGCCCTTCAAGGACATAATTCGCATTGCAAAATGCCACGGCTTTTTCTGAGTAATCAACACCAACCACCGTTTGTGGGCCTAAATACCGTTTGATGTAATCCGATCCTCCTCCCCGACCGCTACCCACCTCTAGCACGTCAGAATCCTGAAGACTCACCGCGTTGGCAACATGGTGATAAAGTTGAATGCAATAGCGATTTGGCTCGTCGGCCTCATCTAAGGGAAGCTTTTCTGCATGAGGGTCTAATGGAGCAAATCCGTAGTTCATGAAGGACCAATCTTTTTGCTCATAACGTCCTGCCAGGAACTCGTACCACTGCCTCCACATGAGTCGTCTCAGTGATGGAGAGAATCGACAGAGTATTGTAAAGACCTTCGCGAACATCGGAAGTCAGCATTTAGGGGTTGTCTAGTCGGTCATAGCGTTTCGTCCCTGGAATGTCCAGGACGAAATCGGGCCCCAAGGCCAGGGCGGGGGTGAGGGCCCCTTGGGGACGTTCTGCGAAGATCCGTTCCACACAGCGCACGCCAGCCACAGCCGTGAAGCGGTATCCTTCCACGGTTTCAAGCCAGGCCTGAGCTTGATCCCCCTTTTCGTTGGTGGCCCACACCCACACGGACGAATGTGCCGTTTGGCGGGTCTTTTCATCTGGGCCGCGAACATTCTTTTCGACCCATCTTTGGACCAGGCGGCGAAGAGGGCCGATGGCGAGCAGGGTTTGGCCGAAAGGGGCTATCCAGTGGATGTGGGGTACAAACCGTTCGGGGACAGCCATGTAGGTCGTGATATTCGGGATGCCGGTCGAATGATATGCAGTGACCAGGTCGCCCCAGGTATAAGGGAGGACGGTGCGCTCGCCATCCGGGAAGCGAATGCGCCGCTCACCGCTGCCGACGGGACAACGGACCAATAGGCCACTTCTGCGCACCAGAACGCCTTTGGGGGTGTGCTCCAGAATAGTCTTCATCGTCCCAGCACTTGGCTTTCCTGTGGTCGCGACGGCGACTTCCAACCGGGTTGCATCGAAAACACGGTCGGTGACGTGTTTGGCCATACAGTCAGTGGGGATCACACCAAAGCCGGCCCCTGACATGAGCGCAATCCCTTTCTCGCGCGCCCGCTGGTGAGCGGAGAGGGTGTGTTTGAGGACGGACAACTCGCCAGTGATGTCGAGGTAATTCGTGCCGCTCTTCAGGCAAGCACGCACCATCGGGGCGCTCGTGTCGCAAAACGGGCCTGCTGCATGAAATACCAGGTCGAAACTCGCCAATATTGTTGCGAGAGTTTCCTCGTCGCGCAGGGTGACCAC
>JBHICF010000362.1:0-2287 GCA_046759485.1 Nitrospiraceae bacterium | reverse complement strand
TCGCCGACCGCACGAACCTTGGCCAGCATCATCTCCCGTTCGATATGACGCCCTTCCGTCAAATCGGTGAGCTTCACCACGTCGACAAGCTTGTGAAGCTGTTTGGTGATCTGCTCGATGATGTTGTCCGACCCCCGTGTAACCAGGGTCATGCGTGACAAGGTCTCATCCTCGGTAGGCGCGACAGTGAGGGAATCGATGTTGAACCCACGGGCGGAGAACATATTCGCAACCCGAGAGAGCGCCCCGGGTTCATTCTCCAACAAGACCGAAATAATGTGCCGCATGGCACTTACGCCAATTCTCGCTTCGGCGGTGCTTCTCCCGCCGACGGCGACAGGTGCATCTCGTGGTGACCCCTGCCGGCCGCGATCATCGGATAGACATTCTCGGTCTGGTCCGTCACGAAGTCCATAAAGACCAAGCGATCTTTCTTCTTGAGTCCTTCTTTCAGCGCCCCCTCGACATCGCCTGGCTTTTCTATGGTCATGCCGACGTGACCAAAGCTTTCCGCCAGACGCTTGAAGTCTGGTAGTGCATCCATGTAGGAGTGCGAGTAACGCCGGTCGTAAAAGAACTCCTGCCACTGACGAACCATGCCCATATAGCGGTTGTTGAGGTTCACAATCTTGATCGGCAGGTCGTACTGTTTGCAGGTAGAGAGCTCCTGGATACACATAATGATGCTCGCCTCACCGGTCACACAGACGACGGTCGAGTCCGGATGGGCGAACTGCACACCCATTGCTGCGGGCAGTCCAAAGCCCATGGTGCCGAGGCCCCCGGAGTTGATCCAGCGACGCGGCTTGGCGAACTTATAGAACTGCGCCGCCCACATCTGGTGCTGGCCCACATCGGATGTGACGAAAGCATCGCCCTTGGTCACCTCATAAAGCGTCTCCAGCACGTATTGGGGCTTAATGAGCTCGCTCTTACGGTCATAATTGAGGGAATCCACGGCCTTCCACGCCTGCATCTGCTTCCACCAGGCCTTCAGGGCCTCTCCATCAGGCTTCCTGTCGGAGGCCTTGATCGTGGCGATCATGTCTCTCAAGACGCTGCCAGCGTAGCCAACAATGGGTACATCCACCGGTACATTTTTGGCAATCGACGCGGGATCGATATCGACGTGGATGATGCGCGCATACGGACAGAACTTGTTCAGGTCGCCAGTGATACGGTCATCGAAGCGGGCTCCGATGGCGATCAACACGTCGCATTCGTGCATCGCCATGTTGGCCTCGTAGGTCCCGTGCATACCCAGCATGCCGACGAACAGCGGATCCGTGGCGGGGAAGGCGCCAAGGCCCATCAGGGTATTGGTACACGGGTAACCGAGCAGTTGTACGAACTCGGTGAGCGCCTCCGAGGCCTCGTCTATGATCACACCGCCGCCGGTATAGATCATCGGCCGCTTAGCCGACAGAAGCAGATCCACGGCCTTCCTGATCTGTCCGGGATGCCCCTTGGTCACCGGGTTATACGAGCGCATCTTGACCGACGTCGGGTAGTGATACTTCGTCTTGTGCGCCGTCACATCCTTGGGGATGTCCACGTGTACTGGACCGGGTCGTCCGGTTGTGGCGAGATAAAACGCCTTCTTGATCGTCACCGCCAGATCCTTGACGTCCCGAACCAGAAAATTGTGCTTGACGCAGGGGCGTGTAATGCCCACGGCATCGACTTCCTGAAAGGCATCGTCACCGATGAGGTGGGTCGGTACCTGGCCGCTGATCACCACCATCGGGATCGAGTCCATGTAGGCGGTGGCGATGCCGGTGACCGTGTTCGTGATCCCGGGGCCCGAGGTTACCAGTACAACCCCGGGCTTTCCGGTCGCGCGGGCGTAGCCGTCGGCCGCGTGCGCCGCGCCCTGCTCATGACGTACCAGGATGTGCTTGACCTTATCCTGCTTGAAGACCGCGTCATAAATGTGCAGTGCGGCGCCGCCAGGATACCCGAAAACGTACTCAACGCCTTCATCCTGCAGGCAGCGAACAACGATGTCTGCACCGGTTAACTCTGGATTCACCTGCGACAATTCCACAATCGCCTCCCAAGCACGAAAAATGCCCGACCCACGGGCATTGCTCGCGACTCGTTCTAATCACGACAAATTACCACAGTGGTACAGTGGGTCAATAGCAAAATCAGAAAAAATTGGGCGTTTTGAGCAACTTACGAAGTCGAACGGAACGGCGCGGCGGGCGTCTATTCTCGACGCCAGGTTGTGCCGTCGGGGCCATCCTCAAGAACGATGCCCTTAGCCTTCAACTCGTCGCGAATA
>JBHICF010000361.1:0-2288 GCA_046759485.1 Nitrospiraceae bacterium | reverse complement strand
GCCACCTATAATGCCTGGCACGGGTTGAAAACTGGGAGTTTCTGGGTCACGCTGGGCGAGACTCCGGAGCAGAATCAGGCGCGACTTCGGCTCCAGGCTAAGCAGATTGCTCACGAGGGAGTCGATCTCGTGTTCCTACAAGAAGTCAACCCTCTCCCCCATAGAGCCGAGGAATACGTGACGGCTTTGCGTGAGTTAGGGCATGACTATACACAAGTCCATCAAGTGGACGCATGTGGCATCCGAGTCAGTGAAGAACGCGCGTTGATCAAGGGCCTGAACAACGGCCTGGCAATCCTAGCAAAGAAGGAACTCCAGCTTGCCAAGATCGAAGGCCTCAAATTGAGCGGCGACATCGGTAACTGTGAGAGCACCTCAGGGATCCAGCTGGAAGAACTTCGCTACGCTCTGATTGCGGAGATCACCATGCCCGGGACCGGGATCAAGTATCTCGTTGTCAGCGTGCATCTCCACTCGGGATTCGAATCCGGTACAGATTTTCTACGAGAGCTCTCGGACCTAGACAGACAAGGTCGGCTCAAGCATTATGCCTATATCAAATGGGAGATTGAAAAACCGCAATTACGGCGGATAGGTGAGCTCGACAAGTTAGTCCGGGAACTCAGCAAGCGCAACCAAAACCAGGCGTACGCGGGAATCGCCACTGGCGGAGACTTCAACTTCGAAGGCGATTCACCAGAACATGTGGAAGCGATCATGCTGGGGCTTTCGGATACGTACGATCAAGCCATACGCGACCAAGAGTTGTACACCGCTGACCCTGTCAAGAATGGTCAGATATTGCACGAAGAAGATCCGACGATCCCCAAGCTCTTGGAGGATCAGATCAAAAGGGAGTCATCCGACGTTCAGGAGGAAATCATCTCAGCTTACCGGGTCGAAATGAAGCGCCCAAGAAGGATCGACCATATCTTGGTTGACTCTTTCTTCGCTGACCATTGTCTCAGGCAAGAGCTCTTCGGGTTAGAGACGAATGCGGAGGGCTTGCCGGCGTCTGATCACTATGGCATTCTGAATACCTACTTTCGATCGCAATCGCCCTGCCCGGTGGGAACGAGGAGCGTAACTTTGAACTCTCGCGAATGATCTGAAGACGGACGAGGTTCCAAATATGACCTCTAGATCTTGGTCTTGGTCTTGGATTCACCATTGCATCAGCACAAGGGGGACAGAATGATCAGAAACAACCGGTCGTTATTATGGGTAACGTTCGCGGCCCTATTGGCAATCATAGGATACTGGTATGTGCCTTCGGGTGGGCAGGATTCAGAGGATCAACAGGAACGGTATCGAGTCTCGGCGGAAGAAGCGGCCAAATACATCCATAATGTGATCCAGGCGAATCGGACTGTCTACACCAAGCACGTTGTGGAGCGGCTGCAAGATCAGGGAGTCGTGACTGCGGAAGAACAGTGGGATCACCAGAAAGCCCTCCCGCTGCCAGCTCAAGTGTTGATGTATGCGGGACTGCTCGCGTCAGAGACAGGCGGTGGCATCCAATACCGGCTCGCGAGCCTCTGGCCGATACACGCCCGGAACGGCCCCGCCAGTGAGTTTGAACACCGAGGCCTGGAAGCGGTCGCGAAGGATCCCAATCGCCCCTATACCGGGCTGACGCAATCAGGGGAAGGTTACCTGTTCAAGGCCGTCTATGCAGACAGGGCGGTCTCGAAGGTGTGCGTGAGTTGCCATAATGCCCACAAGTTGAGCCCGAAAAAAGACTATAAACTCAACGACGTGATGGGTGGGATCGTCATCACCTTCCCGGTAGAAAAGTCTGGCGATGACGCACGAGTGACTCCTGAAGCCGTTGCGGATTACGTCCACACCGTGATTGAAGCGGACAGGACAGTCTACGCCAAACTCGTGGTCGACCGGCTCCAGGAGCAAGGGGTTGTGAGAGCAGAAGAACAATGGGAGAAGAAGAAAGCCCTGCCACTCCCCGCCCAGACCTTGCTGTACTCGGGGCAGTTAGCAGAAAAGAACAATGGCGGCCTTGAATACCGCCTTGCCAGCCTCTGGCCTATTTATCCCCGGAATGGACCGGCCACGGACTTTGAGCAGCAGGGCCTGCAAGCAGTCGCCAAGGATCCCAGGCAGCCGTATACCGGACTGCTGATATCAGGACAGCAGCTCATCTTCAAGGCAGTGTACGCCGACAAGGCAGTGACGAACGCTTGCGTCACCTGCCACAACGGCCACAAATTGAGTGCGAGGAAAGACTACAGGCTGAACGACGTGATGGGCGGCATCATCATCAGTTTTCC
>JBHICF010000360.1:0-2295 GCA_046759485.1 Nitrospiraceae bacterium | reverse complement strand
AGGGGTAACACGGCCTGCCCACCGGAGAGTTTCAGGTCAAACCGCTGTGTCTCGTTTCCACAGTGGACTTCCAGAACTGCGGATAGGCTCTCGGAACCACCATCGGGCGTGACCCTGTGTGCCCACACCTTGAGTTCCCGTGCCGACGTGGCCGGCAGGTCAAAGGTGGCGTAGCGGAGCGCAGAGAGCATCGGCACGGTGCCCGAGACTGTCTCGTGGCGCTGCTCGCCTTCAGGATATCCGAGCCGTACTTCCGCTCGCGCCGGTTGCCCACCTGCAGTGACGGCGAGGATGCCTCGCCCTTCCTCACTCTCGTCTTCCCGTAGCTCCACCACGATGCGGGGGGCAAAGACTCCACGGCGCACCATCGTAATGGTCACGCCTATGATCAATAGACCGACGAACACAGCGCTGATGCGTGCCAGCGGGTCTTGCCAGATAACGAGACCGTGGAGGAAGAGGTTGCCCAGGAAGAGGACGCAGATGGTCCCCACGAACAGCGGATGGCCAAGGAACTGGTAGACCGCGCCTGGAACCAGGTCGCCTTTCCGCCGGCTGGAAATCAGGAGAAGAACCGGGAAGATACCAGCGGCGAGAGAATTCGTGACGATGCCGGAAAAGCTGATGAGCCAGGCAAACGATGCGGTACCGGTCACAAGAAGCCATTGGGCCAGCAGGAGGGTGATCATCACCGGGCTCAGGGACAGGAAGAAGCGGCCGCGCTCGCCCAGCATCACTTCCCGAGCCCGTTGAGCAACGACTTGTGCACCCGTCTGGCGGAAGACGCGACCAGGCCTTGCTGGCGTTTCCACCTTCGCGTCCAAGGCTTGCCAGATCTCCTGAGACATCTGGCGTCCGCGCTTGGGAGCAAGACGAATCCGGTACCGTGGTTCACCTTTTCCCTCCGTCACCTGCACGAAGTCTTGTTCCACAAGCGCGTCCAACATCGTGCGGGCCGTACGTTCATCCCGTCCGGTGTATGCCGTCACTTCTGCCAGCATGACCTCTCCCCGCCGCATTAACCAGTTGACGAGCTCCCGAAGAGGATCCGGAAGTGCGAGGGCATCCACCATACCCAGCCCGATCGCATCCCAGTCCCCCTCGTAGGTCAGGCTCATCGGCGAGTTGACCCGCAGGCGGACACTCTCTGGGCTGGCCTCCAGTGTTTCCAGCGTCAGGCCGATGCCGTGCGGGCGCGGTTCCGGGAGGCGGTCGAGCAGCGCCGCGGCATCCCAATGTCTGGGGACGGTCATCTCAGCGCGGTGGGTGTTGCCATTCCACTGGACGTCCAGGCGAAACTGCGGCTGACCATCCGTCAGACCCATATACGTCAGCCCGAGGTGGGGGCTGCCGCTGGGTGATCCACGCTGCTGCAGTAAAAGCGTCCCCCGCCGCCGCGGTAGCATCACAATCGACTGTACCCGGGTGGGAAGCCGCTCATGGACGAGGTTGAAGAGGACATCCGAGCTACGGATGCAGGACATTCCGAGGAAGAGAATGATCAGCGCAGATCCCAGCACCTCGATGCTCGGGCCGACCTGCGCAGCTAACGGAGTGAGGGCTGTCCCTGCCTGGCTGGCCAGCGCCTGAGGCGCGATGGCTCTGCCGATCGCCAGGACCCAAACGGCCATCAGTGCTGTGAGACAGGCGGTTCCCGCCACACTGCCCCGGATCAGCGAGCGACCGCTGGGATCGCGGGGGAGCACCACCCTGGCGCAGTGGATCACGTACACATGCCCGAAGTAGAGCAGAAGGATCACGCCAAAGACCAGCTGCAGGACCTGGGGATGGGAAGTTACCTCTCTGAGGAAGGGCATGTCTCCGTGCAAGAAGGTCTCCGGTCGCGCGTGAGTAAAGGCGAGAAACCCGATTGGCAGGAGTAGGGCAATGTTCATCGCGGCGAGCAGCAGCACGACGGTAAAGGTAAACTTGAGCGTTTTGCGTGATAGCAGGTACAGCTCGATGAAGAACAGCAGCGCAATCCAAACCTCAGCAGGCACATGGGTGAAGGCCACCATGGTAATCGCCAAGCCGACGCAAGCGGCCAGGAGTGACAGAAAATTCCGGAGGGCCAATGTCAGCGAGAGAAGAAAAGACCCTGCGCTTCCGAGAAAGTCGGTCGCTAACCGTCCCACAAAGCCCTTGCCATACCGGATGGCCCCGCTCCGGGCGCACGCTTCTGCCATACACGCCATGGTCAGAACATTGATGAGCCCAATCACGACCAGGAGCAGTATGCCATTCGCCGGGCCGATATTCGCCACAGCAATGGGCAGCGCCAGGATGGCCGGGGGA
>JBHICF010000359.1:0-2305 GCA_046759485.1 Nitrospiraceae bacterium | reverse complement strand
CCGTTGACCAGGATTCGCCACGACTACTGCTCGTGTAGATCCCCAACCCAAAGGACCCCGCGTAGACTGTCTGGTCCCTCGTCACGAGTAACGCTTGGATGCTGGGCGCCAGACTCGCGAACAGCTCCTGCATTTCGCTCCCATGACCGACCCGGGGCTGTACAAGGATGGGCGGCTGAGTTGAGCTCGGCACGAACTCAGTTGCCAGTGCAAGGCCGAGCGGACCCGCGTCGCGAGGTACCTCCAACGGCACCGTGGCTATCCCTGACAGGATGATCAATCCGCTGACCATAAGGAGCCTAAGTCCTGCCATTACCGTACCCGTGTCCCGGCTGTGCCTTCTGGCACTTCACCTTCAGGTTGATCAGGAGATTGCTCGGGGCCTCCGGGCCGCTTGCGCCGGCCGAACAGCTTGGAGCCCAGGATCCCGAATTCATAGAGAATCATCAGCGGTACCGCCATCAGCAACATCGTAAACAGCGTCGCGTCAGGCGTAATGACCGCGGAAAGAAGGAGCGCCACCATGATCGCATGCTTCCGGAATCGCACGTATTGAGAGGCCGGGATAATCTCTGCTCGTGAGAGTAACGTCATCACCATCGGCAACTCAAAGGCGAAGCCAAAAATGAGGAGAAACTTCACATTGAAGTCGACATAGGTTCCGACGGCGAGGTCTGGCGTCAGATCGCGATCCATGCCAAAGCTGACAAAGAATTGGATGACGAGCGGCAGGATGACCAGGTTGCAAAACACCAGTCCCAGGCCAAAGAACAGGGCGCCCAGACAAAATAACGGAATCGCCCAGCGTTGCTCGCGTGGAAGTAATGCGGGCTCGATGAATTTCCAAAACTGGTACAACATAACCGGCAAGCTCAGCACAATCCCGGCCAGCAACGAGACCTTGATTGAGGCGAATAGTGCCTCGATCGGGCCGTAGAAGATCAGAGATTCCGCAAAGGGGCGCTTGAACCAGTTAATGAGCTCCGAAGCGAACGTAAAGGCCGCGACGAAGGCGACCATAACCGTGCCGGCGATCACCATCAACCGTCGCTTAATGGAGGCAAGATGATTGGCAAGGGGTGCTAGAGTCTCAGCCATCGCAGGATTCCTCAGCGAGATCTACCTTCTGGACAGAATGAACTAATTCGCCACAGACTGCTCGCCACGTTCACGATGGAGACGGATCAGCTCCGCCATTCTGTCTTTCTTCGCCAGCTTTTCCTTCTGGATCTGCTTTTTCAGGATCTCTTCTTGGGGGGTCAGCACATGCCGCTTCCGCAGCTCGCCCAGCTCCGCATCAAGCCGGTGGTGGGTTTCCTCTAATTCACGAAACTCCGAATTGGATTCGCGCAACAAGTCCGCAATCCGATTCTCCTGTAGCATCGCGACACCTCCTTTGTATGGGCTAGTACCACCCCACATCACCATTATTGAATCGCTATGGTCATCTCACCCGCCGGCCGCCGTCGCGTGGCTTTGGCGGTCCGCCGTAGCGAAGTGAAGGCGGGCGGCCAGAGTCTTCTCCAGTCCGTGTCTCGTCCCGGTCTGCAGCATCTCCGCTGCTGCCTCCACGCTCTACCATCACCGGCTGGATATCTACCGGAGGCATGAATTCCAGTAACGGATCCATCGCCATCAAGACCGCATCCTCGGTCGGATGAGAATAGTACTGGGAGCGCACCGCCACGTGGCGGAAGCCGAACCCCTCATACAGGCTGCGGGCAGCCTGGTTGGACGCGCGAACTTCCAACACTGCACGGGTCGCACCTTGCTGACAGCCGATGGTTAACACGTGACGGACCAGCATGCTAGCGATCCTCCGCCGACGCACCGACGGATCAACGGCCAAGCTCATAAGCCGCAGCTCTTCAAAGACGAGCCAGTAACACACGTACCCGATGACTGGATCCTGCTGCTGCGCGTCATCGAGCAGACGCGCCGTCAGCAGAGAGCCGAACGGGTTCTGGCTGATCTCGACTTCAAACATCTTCCGTGTCCACGGACTCGAGAAGGACAGCTGCTCGATCCGCAATATCTGCTCAAGGTCCTCAAGCGTTGCTCGTGCAATGGACCAGTTTTCAGTTTGAGGCCAACTCATAAGACATCCCGGACTGTTTTGCGCTTGGGAACAAGCCGAGCGCGTGTTCTGGGTACCCGATTCGTAGTGATTCCACGGTCTCGCTTGACCTCAGCTTCCGCCCGCTGGACGTATCGTGGGGATACGCCTCGTTCTGCGACTTCGCCTCGAGCGAGACGTTCGAGACCGGCCAACCCTACACTCACGGCCGAAGCCGACATGGCCTCG
>JBHICF010000358.1:0-2305 GCA_046759485.1 Nitrospiraceae bacterium | reverse complement strand
CGGGCGCCGCCGGAATGATACGAACCGGCTTGGGCGTCACGTTCTCGGGCGATGTCAACAAGCCTCCCCAGTTGGTCCTGGCCCGCATGATTTCCTTCGTCTCCGGAGGCACGAAATCCTGTCCTACGCGAGATTCCCATCCACCTCCGAGAGCTTTGTATGTGGCAACCAGACTCAGGGAGATGTCCCCGGTCGTTTCGGCCAGGCGGTCCTGCTGCTCTACGAGACGTGTTTGCGCATCCAGCACGCGGTTAAAGTCGACGGTCCCTTCGCGGTACTGGATGAGAGAAAGATCGACCGAACGCTTTGTTGCCTTGACAGCGTCAGTGAGGAATCCTACCGCCTCTTGGTTCCGCAGGAAGCCCACGAGGCCGTCCTCCACCTCTTGAGCTGCCTTGAGGACCGTGTTTTGGTAGTCCACAACGAGTTCCTGGAAGAGCCCATCCTGGACGCGAATGTTGTTCCTGAAGCGCCCATAGTTAAAAACGGGCCACACGACCGAGGGGCCGCCGAATCCCGTGACGCTCCCGGTCGTGAAAAACTCGGCAAAGTCGCTTGACGAGATACCGATGGTACCGAGTATCGAAAGTCGAGGGTAGAGATCCGCGACGGCAACCCCAATTTGGGCACTCTGCGCTGCCGCTTCACGCTCGGCCCGTCGAATATCCGGGCGCCGGCGCAGCAGTTCCGCAGGCACGCCAACCGCGACGTCAGGAGGCGCTGTTGGAATGCGCATTGGCCCTCCAAGAATATCTCGCAGGTCCTGTGGCGGCATACCCAGCAAGACGCTGAGTGCGTTTTGCGCTTGGCGAAGGCCCCTTTCCAGCTCGGGGATCAACGCCTGCGTGTTCCGGAGGCTGCCCTTTGCTTCTTGCACGTCGAGCTCGGTCACCGCTCCGTTGCGAAAGCGCACGTCGGCAATTCGAAAGCTCCGCTCTTGGACCTTGACGTTCGCGCGCGCGAATTTGAGGCGTTCCTCAAAAGTCCGGATTTGGACATAGGTCGCGGCCACCTCGGCCACGAGGGAGACCAGGATGTCGTCGTAGTTAGCGATGGAGGCACCCAGGTCCGCATTGGAGGACTCGACCCCGCGGCGAAATCGGCCCCAAAAGTCGAGCTCCCACGACGCGTCGAATCCAAGCTGGTACACATTGAAGTCGGTCTCACCGGGCGGCGAACCCGTGGGACTGGTATTCTCGCTCAACGTGACGCGGGTATATGAAGCTCTCACTTCTTGTTCTGGGTATTGGTTCGCGACGGAGAGCCCTAACACCGCTCGGGCTTGCAGGATTCGAACCCCCGCAGCCCGCAGGGTCAGGTTCTGTTTGTACGCCGTAGCGACGAGGAAATCGAGCACGGGGTCATTGAATACCGTCCACCAATCGCGGTACTGCACGGGATCGGCCTTGACCCTCGGATCGTCAACGTCGATCCATTGATCCGCCACGTCCGCCCCCGGCTTTACATAATCGGGTCCAACCGTGGTGCATGCGGTGACCAGCAGCGTCACGGCGATCAGGCCCGCGAAAGACTTCAATAGCCCCGAGCCGACACTGCGAACCCTGAGCGGACTGCCCCGAGGAATAGCAGATGCCCTCCGATGAATCGTCGCTCGTGAACTAAAGCAGACCATAGCCGACTCCTCTCCGTGATGTCACTTCAGTCCCCCCACGCGGATACACTCCCGCAATGATTCTTACAGAGCAGCCAGGAATGAGCTATCAGCGGTCAGCATTCAGCTCCAGGACTTCCCGGCCGGTTACTGCCCCCCGATTGCTGGTGCCTGATTCTCGATGCTGACGGCTGATTGCTGATTGCTGACTGTTAATTCTTCGCCAGCTTCACTTGTTCCTTGGCGACCGCAACGATATTTTCTGGCGTAAAACCGAACTTTTTTTGCAGCGCCTTGAGGGGTGCCGAAGCCCCAAAGGTGTGCATGCCGATGATATGGCCGTGAGGACCGACATACCGCTCCCAGCCGAGGGTGGACGCCTGCTCTATCGAGACCCGAGCCGTCACCGCTGCCGGCAACACGCTCTCGCGATACTCCGGATACTTGCTGCAGCAATACTCAAACATCTCCCATGACGGCATGCTCACCACTCGGGCCTTGACCCCTTCGGTCTTAAGCGTCTCATAGGCGTCGACACACAGCGCCACCTCGCTGCCGGTGGCGAGCAAGATGACATCGGGTTTGCCGTCGTCGGCGTCCGCCAGGACATACGCACCGCGTTTCAGACCTTCGGCCGACGCGTACTTCGTGCGGTCCAGGGTCGGTAGCGCCTGCCGCGTCAGGACCAGGGCC
>JBHICF010000357.1:0-2307 GCA_046759485.1 Nitrospiraceae bacterium | reverse complement strand
GAGGTCATCGTGGCAGCCTCCGGCGACCCTGGCGGCACGGAACGCGCTGTGGCGGGGCGGGCAAAGCTCCTCTGGCCCTCGGGGTCCACACGATCCGCCCTGATGAATGCAGGTGCGGAAACCGCGCGCGGTGAAATTCTCTTCTTCCTCCATGCCGATTCCTTCCCGCCGGCGAGTGTTTTCGAGCTAATTGACCAGGCCCTGTCCAGCAATGACGTTGCTGGTGGCGCCTTCGAGCATCTCTTTGTCGAACGTGGGTGGAGCCTGCGCACCATCATGTGGATCAACCGGATCCGATATCGCTTGACCCGCAACTACTACGGAGATCAGGGCATCTTCGTCCGAGCCGCCCTGTTCCGCGAAATGGACGGGTACAAGGACCTTCGGGTCTTGGAAGATCTCGAATTCACCCAGCGCCTCAAGCGGGTTGGACGATCCATCCTGATCCCGGTGCCGGTGCTCACGTCTGGACGGCGCCTGCTCGCCCGCGGACCCTGGCGCACTTTTTGCTTCATTGTATGGTTGCTGTTTCTGCACACCCTGCGGCTCGATACCCAGCGGCATGCCGAGCGCTGGCGTGGCCCGGGAGACAGTCCACCGGGAAGCCCATGCCCCCGTGATCGTCTGCAACAAGGAGCTTGCTGAATGAGGCCAAGTTCTCCGACCCTTCCTGTGGTGGTTATCGGCAGCAAGGTGATGCGCTGTCTGCTGGCCAGAGGCCGACCCGTACTCGCGCTAGCCCGCCGCCGATTGTTGATCCTCCTTTTCGGCTTGCTCCTTGTATCCCCCACCGTCACCGCAAGATCAGAGCCATCCCCACTCGTAGCAGAGTTTCAAGAATTTTCCACACGCTTCCACGAGGACCCGGCGCGGCTCGACCAAATCCTAGAAAGATTGGACCAAGCCCTCGAGACCAATTCCAATAACTCCAATACCTCCACCAACTCTACCAGATCATATATGGAACAGCTCCTGGCGATGGCACAGGTGTGCTTCATCTGGGGCGATATACGCGCCACGACAGACAACCAAAAGTTAGAGGCCTACGAGCGCGGGCAAGAGGTAGCCAGGCGATCTCTTGAGCTGGAACCGAACAACCCGGCCGCCCATTTCTGGTTCGCTGTCAATACCGGACGATGGGGACAAACCAATGGGGTGTTGAGTTCCCTCTTCCTCGCGACGACCGTCAAAAGGGAGATCGAGATTATCCTCAACCTGGATCCACATTTCACGCTGGCATACTCGCTGGCCGGCAATTTCTACTATGAAGTACCCAGTTTCCTAGGTGGAGATGTTCACAAGGCTGAGGCGATGTTCCGCAAGGGACTGGAGCAAGACCCGACGTTTACTGAATTGCGCGTGGGCCTGGCCAAGACGCTCATCAGTCAAAGGCGGATTGATGAGGCGCGGCAAGAGCTCCAGGCCGTGCTGGACGAGAAGGAACCACGAAATCTGGCCTACTGGACCCTGAAGGATTCCAAGGAGGCCCTGGAGCTTCTTCATTCTGTCGATATGGAAGAGCCAGAGGCCCGCCTCGATGCCATAACCGTGGCCACCACCTTCAACAGCCCGAACCGGGCCTCAGGCACCTAGGGCATCAAACAGGAGTCCCAATCTGACAGGATGGAGAAGCAAGACGCGAGGGGAATAAAGACGGCCGGATCCCTGTTTACCTATGTGCTATAAAGCCGAATCCGCAGATTCGATCGACCAGGTTAGTTCCTCGGAGGAATGATATGTTCGAAGCAATTCTCGGGATCGCATTACTGTTGGGTCTCGTCTTGCTCAAGTTTAAGTATGGCTGAGGTCCACATGCCTCCTCTGGACAGGGGATTTGTAGCTTGCCTCTCTCGGATCAAGAGTCCCTGCCTGCCAAGAAGCCAACAGACTCAAATCGTTGACCATTTTTCTCAAGGCACTCCTCAACGATCGGAGAACTCTCCCGCTATCCTCTGCACCTCACGTACGCCTCACGTTGTCTTAGTCTCCGTAAGGTGCTATAAATACACTCGAAAAATGCTATAGGCTTGCACTGGGGGTGATATGACGCTGCTCTGGGTGGCCCTTGTCGGCTACGGGATATTGATGTTTCTCGTCTCCCCCCGAGCCGTCGATTCCAAAGGATTCTACTGGGGATACGATGCCCAGGGGCGAGAGACCGGTTTCTGGTTGCTCACGTGCAGTACGTTTATCACCTGGATCTTCGCCAAATCGGTTACTAATGCCGCCAATCTGGGAGCAACGTACGGCATCGTGGGGGGGCTTGCCTATGCCACGTATTACCTCTCCATCCCGGTGGCGGGGATC
>JBHICF010000356.1:0-2314 GCA_046759485.1 Nitrospiraceae bacterium | reverse complement strand
CGACGAGTCGCTAGCCCCGAGCAAGCTGGAGGACAGCTTTAAACCGGACCTTCCCTTGCATCATGCGCATGAAGGCGGTGGACGTTTGGTCCAGGGGGAAGGTCTCGATCATGGCCTCTATCCCTTGCTGTTGCGCGAAGGCCATCGCGTCCGTTGAATCGACTGCCGTACCCGAAGACCAGCCAAGAACCCGGCGGTACCCCGAGATAAGGGCCTGCGCTTCAATCTCAAGCGGCTCGCTCGGGACGCCTACCACAAGTAGAGACCCGTCGGTCCCAAGGCCTTCGACCAGGGCAGAGACTAACGCGGCGTCGGGCGCCGTAGCCAGGATCGCTTTTGCCCCACCGAACGCCGTTAGCCGCGCAGCTGCAGACTCTGTCTTGGTATCGACGTAGTGGTGAGCACCGAGTCTGCGCGCGAATTGCTCTTTTTCCTGGCCCTGCGAGATTGCTGCAACCTCGAACCCCATTGCTCTCGCGTACTGGATAGCCAGGTGACCGAGCCCACCTAGCCCTTGAACTCCAACTAGATCCCCAGACCGTGCGCCGGAGTTCCGCAGGGCATTGAACGATGTGATACCCGCACAGAGAAGAGGGGCCGCCTGGTCGAACTCCATACCATCAGGTATTCGTGCGCATGCGATGGCCGGGGCAATCATGTACTCGGCATATCCCCCATCCGTTGAGATCCCGGTGATCCGTGCGTTCTGACAGCGTTGGAACTTTCCGGAAAGGCAGGCATCACACGTTCCGTCATGACCACCATGCCATCCGACTCCGACCCGCGCACCGACGGCCAATTGGTTCACCCCATCTCCGATGGCATCTACAACCCCCGCGACCTCATGCCCGGGGACACGAGGATATTCGAGCCCAGGCCAAAGGCCGGCTGTCACCAACTCATCGCTCCGGCAGATGCCGCACGCATGCACGCGGATGAGCACTTCGCCAGGCCGCAGTTGCTGAACTTCGCGCTCCTCCTGGGTGAAGGGTTTTCCCGGACTGTGAACAACCATCGCCTTCATCGCCTACCTCCCTGCGCCTAGAGTTCGTGAATTGTGAGGAAATGCGGCACCTGGGGCCCAGACCACATGCCCGTCAATCCCATTTCCATCAGGGCCGATATCGGCAAGGGTATACATGTTGCCAACCGATCGACCTTTCAAAAACGTGATGCACTTTCCTACAGCCGTAAACCGTCGGGCCACAGAATAACGCCTCGCTTGAGCCGCCGAGGGGCGCGCAGCGTTCCTGAGGTCGGAAGTCAAAGCGGTTGTTAGGCGGTCTAGTGGAAAACAACACAGCTCCGCGCAAAGACCTCTATGGGTTACGAAGATTACCACTGCGGATCGCCGCTGTAGCTGCTGCGAGCGCCTTCGATTCACTCCCCACGCGGATACTATCCGGTGAACCGTAGAATTCGTTGATCTGCCAAAGCAAAACCGCTAGTTCATAGCGACCCTCTTGGTCCGTTGATTCAGCGTACGATCTGATTGCGATAAGCGGGGAGGCAGGAGCAAGAATTCTCTCCTGACCGAATGCCATCTTCAGATGAATTCCAAAGTGCCCCGGCGTGGTTGGCCCCTGAAAGGCCTGAAGCGTAGCGCGGTATACCTTGGGTTCACTCAAGGCACCGGGGCTGTCATAGAGCACCCACGGCCAAATTCTCTGATCTGGCACTCCGGCACCAACATAGAGTGTCCAGTCAGGGAATGAGAAACCGGCGTGGCCCTCATCGCGGACGTTTTGCTTACTGAGTTCATCGACCATCTGAAATAGCTTCGCCTGAGTTTCAGCGTGAGCGGCCAGAATCCGAGCATAAAGGAGTGCGATAAGAAATGGTCTAAGGTTCAGATCGTTGGACGCTATGGGTATCCACTCCACTGACGCCGAGCCAGTTCCCGTGAGAGGGTGATACTCCATGAATAAGTCGGCAGGCATCACATCTATCGGAGTTGGAACACCGAGTAACTTGCGAAGGAAGCTCATTCCTCTCCTCCATCATACGAGGATCTTGGCTGCGGCTTCTGACCCGCCTATCTATTGGGTATACTGGTCAGCAAATGACAGTCCTCAGCGGACAGGGTGATTCTTGTGGTTTCTCAAGGACTTGTCAAGATTCTCCGGAACCTGCCCTTGCCGACAAACACTGGTCAGCATAATCCCATTATGGCTGTCTCGGCTGGCAAACGCGAAGGCGAATTCTATTCTCGGAAAGTCGTGCCGTCAAGGGAAGTGTTGGGGGATAGACAAGTGGTTTAGTTTTGGTGCGCCCAAGAGGATTCGAACCTCTGACCTGCTAATTGGTAATCAGA
>JBHICF010000355.1:0-2320 GCA_046759485.1 Nitrospiraceae bacterium | reverse complement strand
AGAAGGGCATCGAGGCCATTAAGGGAAAGAACAAGTGGTGGGTGGACAACCATGTTGTTCATGGAGGGGAGGCGACGGGGCCCTTTCAAAATGGTGACCAGTTTGTGGTGATCTTCAAGTACGACGTCACGCCTAAGCACACGGGAAAGCGGATGACGATGGAGGAAGTTGGGGTTTACACGGTGGAGAGTGGCAAGGTCGTCAAGGAAGAATTCTTCTACCCAGCCGAGGCTTGCTGATTATCCAGGGGCCAGTTGTCTCACACGAACATCTAGCGGCCTGTGAGCCCAACAACCCACGTCGCTAAGATTCGGAGTCTTCTGATTGGTCACTTGGGCCGGTGAACGACGTGTGGAGCCTGAAGCAGATAGGTATCCGGGATGGGTGAGGATCAAGAAGCACAGGGGAGCTACTGAGGTAGAGAACTGACGCAGATAATCAGGCAGGGACACCGCCTCCGGCGTCCCTGCCGTCGTTGCTAGGTTCGGTTGCGTCCTGTCCGAAGATCAGTTTGCAGCAGAGCCTTGCGTTACCAACGGTTGCGCTTCCCGCCGCCACCGCCACCGAAACCACCCCTGCCGCCGGAACGTGCTTCCTGGGGTCTTGCTTCATTCACAATCAGCGTGCGGCCGCCAAGCTCCGTGCCGTTCAAGGCATCAATCGCAGCCTTGGCTTCTTCCGCTGTGGACATCTCGACGAAACCGAAGCCCCGTGACTGTCCCGTGAACCTGTCTGTGATAACCTTGACCGATTCAACGTTGCCATGCGGCGCAAACAGCTCACCGAGCTGCGCGTCATCAGCGGAGTACGGTAACCCGCCTACATAAATCTTTGAACCCATTGGGGTCCTCCTTGCTAGTAGTGATATTGTCTTGAGCTCGAGGAACAGTAGGGGAAGGGACGGGCCGAAAGCGCGATTGGTGAAGCGACTTAGGGCTGGCTTCCGATTAGAGTCTCCAGCAAAACAACATCGAGTGAGGGCCTCACTATTCAGCACCTCACCGAAGGCCCAAATCGGCGAGATGGCCTACCATACCATAGAGTGGACACAAACGCAATCCGGCCCACCCCTGTCGTGATGCTGAGCCCTCCTACCCTGGAGAATGAAGCACATGCAGCTCAACAGCTTCATTCAGCCTGGCTCATCCGCCCTGGGCCCTCGTCCTGAGTACTCCCCCCTAGATTGAGTCACCCTTCCGCATGGGCATGGGAAGGGGGGCTGGTGGCTGCTCAAGAATCTTGTTCTGCCTGACAAACCACCTGTTCAATGGTAGATTCGACAATTGTACTCCACTGCATAGGGAACCGACCCATGACCCTGAACTCAACGCAGGCTGTTGCGGACAGTACGTTTATGCGTTTGCCTCTGGCCACGCTCCAGCTGGTTTTTGCATTTCTGCTCTGCTACCGGGTTGGGTTCTCGAATATCATGAGAGAGTTCGATGGCCCCATCATCGGAGTGGTACTCCTCCTGACCTTGATTCTCTTGCTTCCGCATTCGCTGTTAAGCAAAGGGTGGGCCATCGTCTGCCTCACCGCAGCTGACACCGGCCTGCTCGTGGTGCTGACCGAGGGTGCTCGTATGATCGAGACCTGGGTGTATCTCGGGTACATACTGGTGATGCTCATAGCTTCATTCAGTCCATCCCTCCCCCAGTTCGCAACTCTTGGTGGTCTTCTGTGTGTTGTCTATGGAGTGTCCGTCTACCGATTCGGGTCACTGCTTGATGAGCAGACTCTTCTTATTCCGATCTTGCTCGCCATGGTCATGGCCTATGCACAGAGGAACCAACAAGCCGAGGAACAGCTAGACCACGGCACTCAGACCGAAGAAAAGGCTCGCCCAGAGTCCAGGAAAGACGCCTTGACTGGTTTGCCGAACCGCGCGCACTTTCTCGACCAATTGTGGCGCGCAATCCAATGTGGTCAAAATAATCAGGAATTCATGTTTGCGGTCCTCTTTGTCGATCTCGATGGCTTTAAGCCCATTAACGACAATTTAGGCCACAAAGCCGGCGATGCTGTGCTCATCGAGACCGCGAAGCGATTACAAGCCTGTCTGCGAAGGGGCGACTTGGTGGCCCGGTACGGCGGCGATGAATTTACCCTTCTCGTCAACAATGTGAACGGCAAGGCCGATGCGATCCGCGTCGCCGAGCGCGTGCTCCGTCGGATGGAAGAGCCATTTCGGGTCGGGCAGGGTGTCCAGGTGGGTGCCAGTATTGGTATCGCTCTTAGTACCAACCTCCACGAGCGCCCGGATGACTTGATTCGAGACGCTGATATGGCCATGTATCGCGCGAAGTCTCAAGGTAAGGGG
>JBHICF010000354.1:0-2320 GCA_046759485.1 Nitrospiraceae bacterium | reverse complement strand
CACCTGGAAGAGCAACACCTGGCACGTCAACCCTGTCTGATCGAGTCAGGAACAGGACCCATCGTGAGCCTCGGGGGTCGGTCGGTCATCCTGATGGCCTCGAACGACTACTTGGGATTGTCGACACACCCCTCGCTGAAACAGGCAGCGATTAGCGCGACAAACCGCTATGGAGTCGGCGCCGCCGCCTCTCGGCTTGTGTCCGGGACCCTGCCACCACATGAAGAACTGGAAACCGCCCTTGCGCGATTCAAAGGAACTGAAGCCGCACTCATCTTCGGCTCCGGCTATCTGGCGAATCTCGGCCTGATCCCAGCGCTTATCAGCACAGGTGGACTCATCTTAGCCGACCGGTATTGCCATGCAAGCCTCATTGATGGGTGTCGACTCAGCAAGGCCGAGTTTCGCGTCTATCGCCATAGGGATGTTGCACACCTCGAGCGTGTCCTGTCTCGACGATCGCCTCGTCGCCAGACCCTGATTGTGACGGACGGCGTGTTCAGCATGGACGGCGACCTCGCGCCGCTCCCGGAGTTGTTAGCGCTGGCAGATCGTTATGGCGCCCAGATTCTGGTCGATGATGCCCACGGCACTGGGGTGATGGGAACCAACGGACGCGGCACGCTGGAACACTTCGGAGTCGAACATCATCTGCCGTTTCATATGGGCACTCTCAGCAAGGCCCTTGGAACGAGCGGCGCCTATGTGGCTGGGCCATCGAGTCTGATCGGTTACCTCCTCAACACCGCTCGCTCGTTTATCTATTCCACGGCCCCCCCACCAGCCACCTCCGCCGCATCCCTCGCCGCCTTGGATCTGCTTCAAGAGGAACCACAACGGCGGGCGCGGCTCTGGGAGAATCGTCACCATCTCCACGCGGGACTCAAAGCGCTCGGGTTTACACTCGCGGACAGCCAGAGTCCCATCTTGCCCGTGCTCATAGGAGATCCAGGAAAAGCGATGGCCATGGCGACCCGGTTGCTCGATCTCGGGGTCTATGCACCCGCAATTCGCCCCCCCACCGTGCCCAAGGGAACCAGCCGCATCAGGGTGACGGTCACAGCCGAGCATACCCGAGAACATCTCGACACCGCCCTTGCCGCCTTTCGCAGGGCCGGAGAGTCATCGGGCGTGATCTAGTCCCCCTCAGAAGGTCCTGCAGGAACCCCTCGAAAAACCACTTTTCTTTAGTCAGATCCTGGAAAGTATTGTATATATTTTTAGACAGATAGAAGTGTCGAACGGGCTTTCCACCTCGGACCCGAGGTCACCGTCCTAGCGGGTCTCTGAGGCAATCCTTATGGACATTACCGAGCTGCTGACCTTTTGCGTCCAGCAAGGGGCATCCGACTGCCACCTCAGTGCCGGAGAACCGCCCATGCTGCGCATCAACGGGGATTTGAAACGGCTGGACCATCCACCCCTAACCCCACAGCAGGTCCACTTCATGGTCTTCGACATGATGAGCGATGCCCACCGCAGTGCGTTTCAAGAACACCATGAGTGCGACTTTTCGTTCCAAATGGGGGAGATTGCCCGCTTCCGTGTCAACGCATTTGTCCATAGCCGAGGGGAAGGGGCCGTGTTTCGGACCATCCCGACCGCAATCATCCCCATGGAACAACTCGGACTCCCACCGGTTGTCAGACAACTCTGTGACCGTGAGAAAGGCTTGATTCTTGTCACAGGTCCGACCGGATCCGGAAAGTCCACCACCATCGCATCGATGCTTGACTATCTCAACGACACTTTCGAAGGTCACATGCTCACCATTGAAGATCCGATCGAATTTATACACAAGTCGAAAAAGTGTCTGATCAATCAACGGGAGCTAGGCCCCCATACACATTCGTTCGCGAACGCCCTCCGAGCCGCTCTCCGTGAAGACCCTGATGTCATCCTGATCGGCGAGTTGCGTGATTTGGATACGATCCAGCTCGCGTTAACTGCCGCCGAAACCGGTCACCTGGTATTCGGAACAGTGCACACGTCGAGTGCCGCCAAGACCGTGGACCGTATCATCGACGTCTTCCCGCCTAATCAGCAGGCTCAGGTGCGCGCACAAATCGCAGAGTCCATCGAAGGCATCATCACACAGACCCTCGTCAGGAAGAAAACCGGCGGCAGAGTAGCCGCACTCGAAATTCTCGTGGGGACGACGGCCGTTCGGAATCTGATCCGTGAGAGTAAACTGCACCAGATTCCCGGTATTATGCAGGCGAGTAAGAAGGATGGCATGCAGACGATGGATGCGTCGCTGATCGATCTCGTGACTCGAGGGCAAGTGACCAAGGCAGAGGCTCAGTCCAGGAGCATGACC
>JBHICF010000353.1:0-2327 GCA_046759485.1 Nitrospiraceae bacterium | reverse complement strand
AGAAGCACGTCTCCCAACTCCTCCTGGAGTTTCTCGGTGTCATTGCGGTCGATGGTCTCAAGGACCTCGTACGTTTCTTCAAGGAGATAGGGCTTCAGAGATTCGTGAGTCTGTTTGCGGTCCCATGGGCAGCCCTCTGGTGCGCGAAGTTGAGCCATGAGACGGACCAGTTCGTCGAATTGCTTGGACATACGCGTCACCACGTCAGTTGTGAGAGCTCGATACGATGGGCTCGCCGTAACCGCATGCAGCGCCCGACTCGGCGCGTCATTATACCTGTTTTACCGCCTGCTTCAACCCGGGTTTGGCTTGCACGAAAACGCAAAAGTGTGATAGCGTACGCAACGTTAGCGTGCTCGGAGACTGATCGAGGCTGATCATGGCTGGGGAGGAAGAAAAGGGCTTTGTCATCCGCGATCGGCGCACTCGAGGCGACGAGGGTGGGGCGCCATCAGACTCCGCTCCAAAGGGTCCCGCGTCACAGCAGCCAGCCGAACCCTCGGCGTCATCCGACCCGGGTCACGCGCACGAGCCGCATCCTCCCGTCACGTTCGCCGCATTTGTGTTCTCGCTCGGTACATCCGCACTGATGTTGATGGGTGAGCAGGTCGATCCCAATCAGGGGAAATTGCCCGTCAATCTTCCGCAGGCCAAGGAAATCATTGACATTCTCTCGATGCTGGAAGCCAAGACTCAGGGTAATTTGTCCTCCGACGAACAGTCAGTCCTGCGGGACATGCTGTACGCCCTTCGAATGAAGTACGTGGATCTGGCGTCGGGCAAGCAGGCGACCTAGTCACCATAAACAGTGGAGCCTCGTTCACGCGCTCGCCCCTTCCTTGTTCCGAACCAGCCCACAGACGAGTCCTGAGGACATCACTTTCCTGCATCGTTCCGTGAAATGGACCATCATTTCTTAAGACACATGCGACCCTTGGCGACAAAGATGGCTCAATACGTGGACAAGCCGGTGTTCGTGGGAAGCCTCGTCGGCGGAATGGCTCTGGTGATCTTGACCGTCGCCTGGTTAGGCGGCGAGCAAGTGCCAGTTGAGCGACCCTCGACTGATTCGGCCGACGCCGAGGCCACGATGGAAGAGCGGGAGCCAGCGTCTGGCGTATCACAAGACCAGCACATGGCGAATGGTCAGGAAGG
Source organism: Nitrospiraceae bacterium (assembly GCA_046759485.1). Lineage (GTDB taxonomy): Bacteria > Nitrospirota > Nitrospiria > Nitrospirales > Nitrospiraceae > JBHICF01. The sequence goes on along the minus strand of JBHICF010000353.1, from coordinate 1,172 downwards.
CCAGGCGAAGCCGCGCACGACGAAGGCCCGAAAGGTATCAAGGAATCCTCGTCGGGCAGCCTTTGCGCAGGCGGAGAACGGATGGCAACTGATCCAGGACGGAGAATATCAGGAGGCCGAAGGGGCATTCACGCAGGCTACGATGGTGGTCGCTGACGAAGCCTCGTTCTTCTTGGGACTGGGACTGAGTCAGCATCTGCTCGCCAGAAACCATCTGGCGGCCAATGCCCTAGAGCGGGCGGTCGAGTTGGATCCCAGTGTCCGCGAAGCGCATACCCTTTTGGGCAACGTGTATGAAGACCGCGGCGAGCTCGCGCTCGCGATTCGACATTATGAACATGCGTTGAAGCAAGACCCCAACGACGTGGGCCTGCAAGCCCGGCTCCAGGGAGCGAAGCGCGAGTCGCGAGCCAATGCGGGCTATGACCGACTGTTCAGTGCCCACTTCGTTGTGACATTTCCGGGACCCGCACAGCGGAGGGCGGCTCGCCGGGTGGCCGATCAACTCGACTTAGTCTACAAAGAGATCGGTCGGCGGCTCGAGTATTTCCCTGATGCGGCGATCACCGTCGTCTTGTCCCACGAACGCCAGTTCCGGGAGGTGACGGCGAGCCCCGAGTGGGCGCGTGGGCTCTTTGATGGAAAGATCCGTCTCTCCATTGACGGGGTCTCCGGGAAAACCAGCGAGACGAGATCGACGCTGAGGCATGAATACACTCACGCGGTCGTCCATCGGCTCAGCAGCGGACGCGCGCCGACGTGGCTGGACGAAGGGCTCGCAATGTACTTCGAAGGCCGCGCAGCCAACCGACGTCGTGATGTCCTGGTTCAGCATATTCAGGAGCGGATGCCGCTCACCTCGTTGCACGGCAGCTTCCTTGGGCTGCCGCCACGTGCCGCGGCGGAAGCCTATCTGGAAAGTTACGGCGCGACGCGGGAGTTGATCCGGCGGCATGGCCTCAGGCGGGTCCGCCAACTTCTGGAGGCCCTGAGGAAGACACCGGATTTTTCGGCTGCGTTTGAAATGGTACTTCAGGAGCGTTACAGTGATTTCGATACGGGGTGGATAGAGCCTGAATCCACAGGAAGGTCCTGATGCCGAGGCAAGGGGAGCCGACCGAGACGACGGGCCGACACGTCAGTGAGTCACCAGTGTCGTCTCGATCGCTGAT
>JBHICF010000352.1:0-2327 GCA_046759485.1 Nitrospiraceae bacterium | reverse complement strand
GTGCGACCGATGAAGAACGCCGCCATCTAGAAGCGGCTGCTGGCTCCTTCGAATTGGGGCAGTGGGACGAATTCACCAAGCGATATGGGTATCTCCTCATGTGGAATCTCGCTCGGGCTCGCCTCGGCACTCTTCTCAAGGCCGAAGGCCGCATTCGTTACCAAACGGCAAATGAGGAGCCCTTTCTCTATGCTCTGGCGCTCTATGAACATCATGGACTTGATTTTCTCGTACAAACGCTAGATGGGATCGGGGCGTGGGAGGCAATCGACTCGCCGGCTGCGCCCCACTCGAAATCTGGACCGGTGAGAACCTGGATTCAGCACGCGAGAGCGGTTGATGGAACGAAGGAAGAAATCGTTGCGCGAATGAGCGTCACGGCTACGCAATTGTGGGTGGAGTGTGACTCGCAACAACGGCTAGATAATGTGAAACATGCCTTGGCTGCCACGTTTGGGTTTTCACTTCATTTTCGGGGCGAGTCGACAGCCGTTCCGACGCACGCGCTGACGCAGCCGGATGTAGCCGAGGAAGAAGTCGATTGCCGCATGATCGTCGTGCAGCCAGACGAGGAATACAGGCTCTTGACGGCCTTCATGGAATCCGTCTACCTTGACTGGGCTGACCGGCCATCTCCGGCATTGGAAGGCAAAACTCCGCGTCATGCCGCAGCCGTTGCCGACGCACGACAGAAAGTTGAAGGCTTGATCAATGCAGTTGAACAGAATGATCTTGCGCTGCGTCGAACGGGCAGGTCCGGATACGACTACAACCGACTTCGTGCCCATGTCGGGCTTCCAGAGGCTGGCCGATGAGCTCTGAGAATCGGCGTCTGGATCTTTCTGCCATCTTGGAAGGGTGCCGCGAGAACCGGTTAAGATGTTCTGGCTCACCGAACATCCTGGACACCCTACTCGCGATACAGAAAGCGCTGGGTCATGTCCCTCCCGCCGCACTGCCAGAGATCGCAAAGGCCTTGAACGTCACTCAGGCTGACGTAGGGGGCGTGCTTTCTTTTTACCCAGATCTTCGGACACGCCCCGTCGGGCGCCACGTAGTTCGGGTGTGTATGGGAGAATCCTGCCTTGCCAATCATGGTGACCGGGTCATGACCGCGATGCAACGACGTCTGAGCGTGAACGTGGGTGAGAGCACACAGGACGGGCGCTTTACCCTGGAGCGAGTGTACTGCGTCGGGAATTGCGCCGTCTCACCCACCGTGGTGATTGATGAGGACTTGCATGGTCGAGTAAGCGAGGCTGGGATTGAATCGTTGCTCGAACCGTACAGACGAGCGAGACCATGATCCGCCTGTATCTTTCTAACGACAGTTCATCTCGCGCTGCTGGAGCCGAGCGCCTGGCCAATGCCTGGGTCCGAAGGCCCGGAATCGAGCTAGTCCGAACTTCCTCCCGGGGCGCCTTCTTCCTAGAGCCAATCGTTGAACGGGACATGGAGGGCGGCCGGACCGCATGGTTTCATGTGACTCCGGACGATTTGCCTAAAATCCTGGACGGGGTCGACGGTACCCCAGTCGAGGCGATTCCCTTCCTGAAGCAGCAGACACGGCACACCTTCGCCAACTTTGGACTCACCAAGCCCCTCTCGCTTAACGACTACAGAGATCGTGGAGGCTTCACAGGTCTGACCGCGGCGCGTGACCAGGGACCAGATGGCATCCTGAACGAAATTAAAGTATCGCAACTGCGCGGTCGTGGTGGTGCAGCTTTTCCTGTGTGGAACAAGTGGGAGGTGGCGCGGAATGCTCACGGCCAGAGGAAATACGTGGTCGCGAATGCAGATGAGGGAGACGCCGGAACGTATTGTGATCGGATGATCATGGAAGGTGACCCGTTCAGGCTGATCGAAGGGATGCTTATCTGTGCGCAAGCCATCGGCGCTGATGCTGGATACATCTACTGCCGACACGAATACGCGGCGGCTACCAGCACGTTGAGGACGGCTATTCAGATCGCGGATGAGGCTGGACTGTTCGAGCAGGGCCATGGGCGCTTTCGCTTGGAACTCTTCGTCGGCGCCGGTTCCTACGTGTGCGGTGAAGAGACGGCCTTGCTTGAATCACTGGAAGGTCGACGGGGGGTCGTGCGCGTGAAGCCACCCTACCCTGCTCAGTCAGGACTGTATGGGCTCCCCACCATCGTCAGCAACGTTCTGACCTTTGCAACGATACCCAACATTCTGGCCCGGGGAGGCCCGTGGCACGCTGCCTTGGGTACCAAACAGTCTCGCGGCACTATCGCGATGCAAATAGGCGGACGAGTCAAGCAGCCAGGGCTTGTGGAGATTCCGTTCGGCATAACACTTCG
>JBHICF010000351.1:0-2362 GCA_046759485.1 Nitrospiraceae bacterium | reverse complement strand
TTAATCAATCCCTATTGAAAACATGCCGTCTAAATCATGACGAGAATAGGCCTGAAACGCGAGCAAGGTTTCTGTATTCAGGATGCCGTTTAGCTTGCGCATATGGTTGGTCACTGTGTCTGCTAGATCATCATTGTTTTTGACTCGAATTATGGCAACAAGATCATATCTGCCACTAACCGAATAGGCCTCTGATATACCTTTCATATCCGCAAGCGCTCCAGCAACTTCGTTTACTTTATCGCGCTCTACGTTTAATAAAACGATTGCATTGACCATGGTTTATTTCCTCACCAAAATAACTTAAAGATTAAATATAGTGTAATTATTGGCAAAAAAAAATAACTATTAAGCAAGCTAGGACGAGGATGGTAAATCCAGTTGGAGGGTAAGAAGATTAGGGAAAATTGTCAACAAAAGATTTAACCCCTTTTCAATTGATTAACGGTGGAGCCCCACGGGCTTACGCTCGTGGCACCCTCCACACGCTTCGTCGGGCGCTACCCTCCAAAGCGAATCATCCTTCGCCAAGGCTACGGAGGATACCCTCCTCGCATTCATCCACGGGTTTACACCCGTGGTTTTCTGCGAAAGAGGGTAAGACCTTCTTTGGTCTAGAAGGGCTCACGGCGTGCTCAATCCCAATGGCCAGAACCTCAGGATAAGAGGGATTGCGGCTAACACGACGACCATGGAGAGCGGGAGGCCCATGCGCCAGTAATCGCTGAATTTGTAACCACCCGGGCCCATAACAAGTGTGTTTGACTGATGACCGATGGGGGTGAGAAAGGCGCATGAGGCGCCGACCGCAACGCACATGAGGAACGGGTCGGCCGAGGCCCCTAGCCCCCGGGCTATGCTGATGGCGATGGGGGCCATCAAGATTGCCGTTGCCGCATTGTTCAGCACGTTTGATAGGGCCATGGTTCCCAACAGCACGACCGCTAGGGTCAGCACTGGGGACATCTGCCCGGCCGCGTTGAGGAGATATTCAGCGATGATCTTTGCTCCTCCTGTCGCTTCCAGTGCCTGCCCAACGGGAATCATCGCTCCTAGCAGAACGATCACGGGCCAATCAATGCTCTCGTAAACCTCGCGCAGAGAGAGAAGGCCAACAAGCACCATGACAACGGCAGCTGCGACAAAGGCGATCTGGACAGGCAGGAGGTCCAACGCCGTGAGCGCTATAGCGGCCCCGAACAGGCCTGCCGAAAAGAGGACCCGGCGTGGCTGTCCAATTCTTAGGCCGCGCTCAGCGAGAGGCAGACACCCAAGGGTCAACAGCGCCTCCTGCAGGGTCTCGGTCTGTCCCTGCAATAGCAAGACATCTCCCGGGTTGAACCGTATTCTGCCCAGCCGCTCTCGCAAGCGCTCACCCTGGCGGGCCACTGCGAGCAGGTTAACCCCATAACGCCATCGCAAGTTGAGGCTCCAGGCAGTCCTTCCCGTGATCGGAGAGTCGGGCATGATGACGGATTCAATAACGCTCACCTCGTCCGACCCTATAACTTCCTCGCCCAGATCCTTGCTTCCGACAAGCTCCACCCCTGTGCCATCGACCAGGACTTTAAGAGCCTCGGGGTCTGCCTCTACGATAAGGATGTCATTGGCCCGCAAAGTCTCATAGCTTGAAGGCACCAGCAAGCGCTTCTCTCCACGCACAAGTCCCATGACGGTCACGTCGGCCTCGGCTTCTGTCTCGAGGTCTCGGAGGAATCTCCCGACCATCTTGGAATCCTCCGGAAGCCGAACCTCGGTCATGTATTCACCAACATGAAAGAGTTCCTCACGTGAGGTCTGGCCCTTTCGTTTCGGGATCAGGCGCCAACCTACGAGGGAGACAAAGAGCACGCCAGCGAGGGCAGCACCAACACCCACTGGGGCGAAGTCAAACATACGAAAAGGCGCACCGCCTGTCTCTGTCCTAAAAGTGCTGATAATAATGTTAGGAGGCGTGCCAATTAAAGTCATCGTGCCGCCGAGCAGCGAGCCAAATGCAAGCGGCATGAGGAGAAAAGAAGGTGAACGCGTATTTTTACGCGCCATTTGTATTGCGACCGGCATGAGAAGTGCTAACGCACCTACATTGTTCATAAATGCAGACAGGATCCCTACAAGGCCGGTTAGGGTCGTTACCTGAAAGAAAGGCCGGTCCCCCACGCGCAGCATCCAGCCTGCGATTGTGTCAACGACACCGGAGTTTTGTAGACCGCGACTGACCACAAGGACGGCGGCGACCGTCACCACCGCGGGGTGGCCGAAGCCGACGAATACCTGCCCGCCTGGGACGATACCGGTGACGGCGACGGCCAGAAGGGCCATTAGCGCAACGACATCGTAGCGCCACCGCCCCATAGCACAC
>JBHICF010000350.1:0-2364 GCA_046759485.1 Nitrospiraceae bacterium | reverse complement strand
AGCGGTATGCGTCCTGAATATTCTTGTTAATACCTCTGCCGAATGCTCCTCCTTTTACTTTGTCTGAGGCGCCTTCTGTGCCCACGCCCCAGTCGTAAAAGACAACCTGCTCGACGCCGCGTGAACCTTTCGGCCGAATGGCACGGGCAATGTGCACAACATTGGTGACATATCTGGCTTCCGGAGTTTTCCAAGTGCCATCAGAGCACACCACAAGTCGCTTCACAAATTGTCTCCCTGAGCTTGCTCAGCTGGCTGCTGCTGGAGCAACTAGGTCGTCGCGCAAATCATGGTCTCGCAGCGGCGTTGAATCGCTCTGCTGTCCGGCAGGCATCAAAAATTCCCCAGATCCACAGTGGTATTAAAAGAAACCAGCCCACTATTATCATCGTCAGTACCCCGCAAATCGCGACAGCGAGCACACATAGCAAGCCCTTCAAAATCTGTCCGTTATAGATCTGACCAAGTCCTGTGATGAAGAACGACAGAACGGCAGCAACACCTGGATTCTTCATAGTTCCTTGGCCTGACAGCGGCTAGTCCAGACTGTGGCGGTACCGTTGCGGGGACCTATGCAAGCCGAGGCCGCGCAGTCATTTCCTTAAAAACTCGCGGGAAGGCTAGGTCATCCAGTGGTAGGTGTCAAGGTCTTGAGGCGAGCCGCCAGGGACAACAGTGTGAGGGATGTAAGAGCCTTCCGAGCACACGGCAGGCGTTTCGCGGCTGCTATACTTCAATTAGGCCAGCGCGTTGGGCCTTGATGTTTCAGGCGAGGCCCATCTCGGGGAGCTTTCAGAAGCCTACCCATATCTTGATGGCAGAAAGTGATTGGAACTCGTGACGCGTTGTCTCCAGAACAGACAGAGTCAGGACGAACTGCCCTTGAACCCTGTGTCACAGGGTGGACCGATGTTTGTTTGTCGGACGAGGCGGAGGATGGAATGAACCGTCCTACACTTCTGTGGATTCTGCTCGGGGCTGTGGTGATCTGGCTGATCGTCGAGAGTGCTGACTACATGCAGCACAAGTTCGAAAACATGGGCAGGGAGGACATTCACCAGGCAGCCAAGCCTACCCCGAAGCCGAGCCGACAGACGTCGAGGATCCAGAGGGAAGCCGAAGTTAATTCTGAGGAGTCTAGCCGGGTTGTGGCCGAAATCCAACGGTTGGAGTTCTTGGAACTGCTCAACCGGACGGAGATGTCAAAATCGATTCGGGCCGTTGGAAGAGGGGCCAACAACCATGAGCTGCGGCTGGAGGTTCAGAGATCCTGGCACTCCCAACCGTACGATGTGCGTCTGAAGGCGGCAGAGGTCTTGTGGCAGGCATGGGCCGAAATCCACTCACCAGATGACCGCGACATTGCCCGCGTTCAACTCGTGGATAGCGCTGGCAAGGAGGTCGGTGGCTCGCGGGGCTCTGCGGGTTCGCGTATCTGGGTACACAGGTCCGCGCGTGAGGCATAACGGGCAATGAGCCTCACAGGAGCATGCCGCCATACTTGTCAGGTCAGTCAAGCGATCCTATGGCTTGTGGTGTTCCTTTGGATGCCAGCAGTTACGCTGAGCGTCGATATAGCTAGGGCAGACTCTTACGAGCTCACGACGATCAACGAGGTCGATCTGGAGGCCTTGCGTGTGACCGACATCTCCTTGTTCGGCGTGAAGCTGAATGATCCTGCCCGCAAAGCGAGCACGTTACTGTTGCACAGGAAGATCAGTGGAATTCAAGCCGAGCTCGCTGGCCTTGGAGCCGAGCAAGGACACGCATTCATATTTCTCTTCGACCCAGACGAGCCAACAGGGCCGATGGCCGGTATCGAATTGTTTGATGAGAAGGTGAACCTCATCTTCATCAATAAGCGGTTCGCGAGGAAGGTACCCGGGATTTTTCGAATCATACTCGAGGGTGGTCATCACACTGACCTCCATCGGCTGTTGCCTCGAACGCCGGGCATTCTTGTCAATCATGTTCAAGGCGATGTCAATGTCGAGTTCACGTTGCCGTAGACGTTATCTTGGAATCGAAAAATTGCATGAGTGCCTGGATGCCTAGAAATGTCTTGCCATTTGCTCTGCTTGTGTTGGCCGCCCTGCTGGCCACCGTCGAGATACTGAATTGGTACTCGATCCTGTCCGGAACGCCCCTAGCGATCAGCTATACTACTATTGAGGGTGGGAGCGTGACCTACACTCGTAGCTTCGGTTTCACTCCCAGTCGGAGCCTTCTCGCTCATACACTCATCCTAGTCATTATGAGTATGTCGGTGGCGGTCGGTGCTCGGCTGCTGTACAGACAGCGGAAAGCGTGATCACAATGGAATTACGTAAGTCTCCGCGTTTTCCTGTCCTCCTTCCGATTTCG
>JBHICF010000349.1:0-2367 GCA_046759485.1 Nitrospiraceae bacterium | reverse complement strand
AAGAGGTCAAGCAAGGCTTGGATCTTATGCTCATCCCCGGTCACCTCTAGGGTGTAAGTCCGGTGGGTGACATCCACAACCCTGGCCCGGAAGATATCGGCGATTCGGAGAATCTCGGCTCTGTTGGGAGCCTCTGCGTTTACCCGAATCATAATCATTTCACGCTCGATACAGTCCTCCTCCGTTAGATCCACAACCTTCACCACGTCGACAAGTCGATTGAGTTGCTTGACCACTTGCTCCATCACCCAGTCATCCCCGTGCACCACGAGAGTAACGCGAGACATTGAATTATCCATCGTCTCGCCGACGGACACACTGTCGATGTTATAGCCCTTGGCCGCGATCAGCCCAGCGATTCTGGCCAAGACACCGATGCGGTTTTCCACCAAGAGCGTCAAAATATGCCGCCGTGCAGGGGCCTGTTCCTTCATTCTTTCCTCACCGCCAACCCGGGAACGATGTATCGCGGACCGTTTCTCCAACCTGAACGACGTCTATTGTGCCCACGCCCGTTGGCATCACAGACAAGCACATTTCCTCACGCTCCACCACTATATCCACCACGACAGGACCAGGGGTGTTAATCGCTTTCTCGATGCCGGCCTTGACTTCCTCGGGCCGTTCGATCCTAATCCCACCCACGCCGCAGGCCTCTGCAAGCTTCACGAAGTCGGGCTGATGCGCCAGATCTGCATGCGGGGAAGAAGGATACTGCCGTTGCCACTGTCGCAGCATTCCCAAGCCCTTGTTGTTGATCACGAATGTCTTCACCGGAAGTCGATAGTGGACGAGCGTACAGAGATCCTGCATTGTCACCTGGAAGCTGCCGTCCCCGTCGATGTTGAGGACCAACCTATCGGGGATTCCCGCCTGCGCGCCCAGGGCCGCCGGAAGCCCAAACCCCATAGTTCCCAGACCTCCCGAGGTAAGCCAGCAGCGCGGGTGGTGCCCCCGATAGAGCTGGGCCGTCCACATCTGGTGCTGTCCTACACCGGTGGAGATGATCGGGTCATACTCCTCCGTCAGACGAAGGATCATGTCGATCGCGTACTGGGGCTTGATGGTAGCTCCCCGCTGCTCATAGCGGCGGCTATCCTGCTTCTTCCACGCTTCGATCTGTGCGTACCACCCCTCAAGATCGCTCGCCCAGGACCGGTCCACTTTCTGAAGCTCTTTGTTGAGTTCTCGGAGGACGCACTTCACATCGCCGACAATTGGGACGTCCACCTTGACGTTCTTTTGGATAGACGTCGGGTCGACATTCACATGGATAATTTGGCACTGTTTTCCGAATTCGGAAAACCTGCCTGTAACCCGGTCGTCAAAACGGGACCCAATGGCGATCATCACGTCGCAGTGGGTCATGCACATGTTCGCCCAGTAGATCCCGTGCATCCCAGGCATGCCCAGCCAGAGCGGGTGATCGGTGGGGAGGGTCCCGAGTCCCATGAGACTCAGCGTGGTGGGAATCTGGGTGATATCGACCAGCTCGCGAAACTCCTCAGAGGCGTCCGCGTGGATAATACCTCCCCCCCCATAAATCACCGGCCGCTTGGCCTGGGTAATCATTTCGGCCGCCTTTTTGATCTGCCCCGGATGACCAGCGAGTTGGGGATGGTAACCTCTGATGGCGACGGATTTGGGATCCCCTTTGAACGCGGCGTGCTCCAAAATGACGTCTCTCGGCAGGTCTACGAGGACCGGACCGGGACGGCCAGAGCGGGCAATATAATACGCCTCCTTGATGATGCGTGGAATGTCCTCGGCCCTCAACGCTAAAAAATTATACTTGGTACAGGCTCTGGTAGTCCCCACGACATCCGCTTCCTGAGCGACATCACCCCCCATGACGCCTACCGGCACCTGTCCACTCAGCACCACGATGGCCATCGAGTCGACGAGCGCGTCGGTGATCGCGGTCACGCAATTCGTGGCCCCCGGCCCTGAGGCGACCATAACCGTCCCCGTCCGACCAGTGGCTTTGTAGTATCCCTCAGCCGCATGGGCGGCAACCTGTTCGTGCCGACACAAGATGTATTTGAACGGATGGTCGCTCGCGGCATCAGAGAAGATCATCCCACTTGGATGCCCGAAGATTGTGGTAACTCCTTCATCCACAAGGGACTTCATCAGGATCTCTGACCCACTAATCTTCAAGACGCTTTCTCCCGCCCGTGAATCCGGATACGCAGGATCACACGAGACAGACCACATCGTCGCGGGCCATCCTGTGGGATAACCCCTCCCGGCCTCGACAGTGGGCGTGCAGCAGCCCCCCGCGGCTGATTTCCTGCCTGCGTCGCAAGGTTACAGATAGGCTTGTGTCGTCAGGTTCAGCAGCCGGGCGTTTAAGCCGACCACTTG
>JBHICF010000348.1:0-2372 GCA_046759485.1 Nitrospiraceae bacterium | reverse complement strand
CGAGACATGTCCATCAAAGCCATCGAAGCTGCGCTGGCGGGAAATCGTATGATTTTCCTGGCCACCCAGAAGGTACTGGATGTTGAAAACCCGGCGCCTGAGGACATCCACTCCATGGGGACGATCGGCATCATCATGCGCATGCTGAAACTCCCGGATGAGCGCATTAAGATCCTGGTTCAGGGGCTGTCAAAGGGGAAAATTCGAGAATACATCCAGAGCGACCCGTATTATTCCGTGCGAATCTCGAAGATTGTGGAAACAAAGCCCCCCTCCCCGTCACTCGAAGCCGAAGCCGTCATGCGAACGGTCAAGGAACAACTGGAGCGGATCGTGGGCTTGGGCAAAGTCCTCATGCCGGATGTCATGGTCGTGATCGAGAATCTCGACGACCCCAGCCGTCTGGCGGACATGATCGTGTCCAACCTCGGCCTGAAGGTGGAGATCACGCAGAGCGTACTGGAAGTCGAAGACCCCATCGCCCGTCTCAAACGGGTGAGTGACATTCTGGCGAAGGAAATCGAAGTGCTCTCCATGCAGCAGAAGATCCAGGCTCAAGCAAAGGGAGAGATCGACAAGACACAGCGAGAGTATTTCCTTCGCGAGCAGCTGAAGGCGATCCAGAAGGAGTTGGGAGAACTCGACGAGCGGGCGGAAGAGATTGCCGAGTTCCGCAAACGCATCAAAGAAGCGAAGATGTCGGAGAAGGTGTTTAAAGAATGCGAAAAACAGCTCAAGCGCCTCGAGAAGATGCATCCGGACACGGCTGAATCGGCCACCGTCAGAACGTACATGGAATGGGTCGTCGAGCTACCCTGGAGCAAGAAATCAAAAGACAATCTCGACATCAAACAGGCAGCCAAGGTGCTGGACGAAGATCATTATGACCTGGAAAAGGTCAAAGAGCGGATCCTCGAATACTTAGCCGTCCGGAAGCTGAAGGACAAGATGAAGGGTCCGATCCTCTGCTTCGTGGGCCCACCGGGTGTTGGCAAAACCTCGCTCGGCAAATCAATCGCGCGAGCGCTGGGCCGGGAGTTCGTCCGCATCAGTCTCGGGGGCGTGCGGGACGAAGCCGAAATCCGCGGACATCGCCGAACCTATGTCGGCGCGCTGCCAGGCCGGATTGTCCAAGGAATCAAACAGGCAGGAACCAACAATCCGGTGTTTATGATGGACGAGATTGATAAGGTCGGGATGGACTTCAGGGGAGATCCCTCCGCCGCGCTGCTGGAGGTTCTTGACCCTGAACAGAATCATGCATTCAGCGACCACTACCTGGGCGTGCCGTTCGATCTCAGCGATGTGATGTTCATCACCACAGCGAACCTGATCGACCCCATTCTTTCGGCTCTGAAGGATCGAATGGAGATCATCGAGATCCCTGGCTACACCGAAGAAGAGAAGATCGGCATCGCAAAACGTTACCTCATTCCGCGACAACTCAAGGAACACGGGATTACTGGCTCGCATATCCAGATCGCCGAACCCGCCTTGCGCCAAACCATCTCCCACTATACTCGTGAAGCGGGGGTCCGGAACCTCGAGCGTGAGATTGCAAACGCCATGCGAAAGGTCGCCAAGAAGGTGGCCGAGGGCAAGGTGCAGTGCTACAGCATTAGCCCGAGCAACCTCCATAAATTTCTGGGGGTGCCGAAATTTCTCCCGGAAGCTGAACAGGAGAAAGACGAGATCGGAGTCGCAACCGGCCTGGCTTGGACTGAGGCAGGCGGAGATGTCCTGCACATCGAAGCTACCGGGATGGTGGGCAAAGGCCAGCTCACCCTGACCGGTCATCTCGGCGACGTGATGAAAGAGTCGGCACAGGCTGCCCTGAGTTATGTGCGGTCGCGAGAACGACGACTGGGCATCGATGCCGAAACGTTCGCGAAGACGGACTTGCACATCCATGTCCCGGCTGGCGCCATTCCGAAGGACGGACCTTCGGCGGGCATTACCATGGCCACGGCATTGGCCTCCCTGCTCTCCAACAGCCCGGTCCGCCGGGATGTTGCGATGACCGGAGAGATCACCCTCCGGGGCCGTGTCCTCCCGATCGGTGGCCTCAAGGAGAAAATCCTCGCGGCGAAGCGGGCCAAGCTCTCCACCGTGATCCTCCCGAAGCGCAACCAAAAGGACCTGGATGAGATCCCCAAGCACTTGCTCCGAGGCATCCACCTCGTCTTCGCCGAGACCATGGATGATGTGCTCAAAGCCAGCTTGCGTCGCTCGCCGAAGCTGCCGCGTCGACCCGATCCGAAGGGTCAGCGGCCAAGGACGCGGCTGAAAACGCCTGCGGTTGAGAGGCCAACCCGACCGGCTCGTCCGCGCCTGCTGGAACCGACCGTGTCTGTTTCGCCAACGCCATGACA
>JBHICF010000347.1:0-2381 GCA_046759485.1 Nitrospiraceae bacterium | reverse complement strand
CAAGTGTAGTGGCGCTACATGCTACGGGAGGACCGACGGGAAGAGCAAATCGAATGCGACCTCGTGTTTGCCAGGTTTCAGCCCATGTCCGAGGTTATCAGTGAGGTGGGAAACGATCCGCAGGGTACCGCCAGCCTCGTCCGACAGAGTTTTAATCTCGGCGTCCGGAAGGCCGGGCTCGAATTTGTGCCACGGATAGACACCGTCGCTTAGTAGGAAATTCAGGGTCACTTCGAGCATACCGTTACCCGCCGAGTTGGTGAAAAACCCATTGATCAGGTCTGTGGTCCCTACACATAGGGGCGCAAATGGATAAAGGGGGTCGACTGAACAATGATCAGGTGGAATCACCACCCCCAGCGGCAGCGGGTCAGCCAGATCCAAAAGATCAGTCTCCCTCAAGAGATCAGCAATCGCGGAGGTCGGGGCCAGGGGAGTTGAGTTAGTGTTCGTTAGAGGGTTGGCCTTTCCGGGGAGAGCGGAACCATCAGGGTCTCTCAGGCGAATCCAGACGGTGTAAAAGTGGTCGGGTATCGCGCCTTGAAGTCTAATGATGACTTTCGTCTCTCCCAATTCGTCATCCTGTTTAACGTCGGCTCTCACACTGGCTCTGGCAGCCATGGCCGGAACCGCAGCCGCTCCCCCAGGCCCAGCCTGAGCTTGCGCATCGGACTGGATCAGAAATAGTGTGCAACCAGTCACCCCCAGGACCAAAGCCGCCCGTGTGAGAAAAGTCATGCGGAACCCCCCTTTTCGCCTAGAACTCATTTCAAAACCCTTCGAAGGTAGTTACGTACGCGAGTGACGCTCTGTGCACACCTCAATGAAGTAAACGCCAGGATTGGTCTCTTTGGATTCACGAGAATCTCGCGCCCGGCCTTCCAGAGCGCATCATCGGCGCAGGGGCCGGCGATGAGGCGCCACCTCGGCATGCGGCCTGCCGTGGGGGCAAGAAAGGGTGGCGCAAGGTGCGCCGCCCAGTTGTTTAGAAGCGTAGCAGGAGTATGCCGCTATGGCGATGGGCACCCCGCCGAGGGCGGTGGGAGATACCAATCGAACGCTTTATCATGGTCGCCGGCCACCAACCCGTGTCCGACATTGTCATAGGGTGGTTCAGTGTGGGCAGCAAGCCGCAGGGCAGCCCCCTCGTTCGCCCGTAAAATGTTGGCACAGTTAAAATCGAGGTCAAGAAGCTCTCCAAGTTCGATTGCCTCGTGGAGTGGATAGGCACCCTCGCTTAACGGGTAGTCGAGGATTATTGTGACCGAACCGTTACCCTCGAGGTCCGTCATAAACCCGTTGACGAGATCTGTCGTCCCTTCGCATGATAACAGGAGATCTTTAGAACAATGACTGGCCGGAAGAGTTTCCTCGTCCAGCGCCAAATCAACAGGCGCAGTCACGTTGAAGAGATCAATAAGCGCGGAGATGGGGGCGAGAGCGATCGAGTTTTTGCCTGTCAGCGAGACGGCCTTTAGGGGGCCATCACCGTCGGGGTCTACCAGGCGAAGCCACACGGTGTAAAATGTCTCGGGTTGTCCGGCTCGAATAGTAATGGTAACTAACGTCTGGGGCGTTATTGGATCCGCATTCTCTCTAACGTCCATCCTCACACCGGGGTGACCGAGAATCCGGTCAAACTCTCCTTCACTCTCTCCCCCACTCCCTCCCTCATGAGCCTGAGTCCCGGCGAAGCTCGCAAACACTCCGAGACTGATCAACCCCAATGTCAGAACGGTTCGTCTGAGGCGAGACATAAGGCGTCCTCCTGTACTTTCGGACCTCGGCCTGCCGCCTCGAGGTCTGCACTCACCTCCCAAGCCAGCGGCGGGATAAGCCTTTTGGGATTCGCCACAACCTCGCTCCCAACTCACGGTCAACTCCTGAGCCACCGGTGCGCTTTGACGAGGCGGGCCACCTCAGCCTGAAGCTTGTCCAGCGGAACAGGCTTTTCGAGGAAGGCGTCGGCTCCCAGCTTGAGGATCCGGTCGCGGGAGTCGTGCTCAGGATAGCCCGTAATGGCCAGGATCTTGATAGACCGTGTGGCCGGGTCCTCCTTGACCTGCTTGCATACCTGAAAGCCGTCAAGTCCGGGCATGCGAAGGTCGAGAATGAGCAGATGAGGAGAGAAGGTCCCCACCTTGATGAGACCTTCGTATCCCTCCTGGGCTGCCTGGACTTCATACTGCCGCTCCCAACTGAGCGCTTCCACCAACTCGTCACGAAGCGCCGGATCGTCCTCAATGATGAGGATTCGGGGGCGGCCTTCGACTGCCTCAGGCATTCCGTTCCCCCCCCCCCCCCCCCCCAACTCCTGCTCAGTGATTCGGTAATGCCCGCTCGCCATGCGAATGCCCGCGAGGTGTCCCTCCCGGATCCAA
>JBHICF010000346.1:0-2385 GCA_046759485.1 Nitrospiraceae bacterium | reverse complement strand
TCGGCAAGAACAATGCGGCCCACAACGAAGGAGATGAGAAGGCCGACAACCCAGAACCAGGGGAAGGTTCCGACGAAGTACCAGCTAACAAAGGGATAGGCCGGAGCCGAGAGGGGGACCAATGAGACGGCGAAGAGGGCCCCCATGATGCCGAAGATCTCCAAATACCCTGCGACCATGAACCCGAACACGACGGTCATGAGGGTCACCCAGCCGGCCCCGAGGCAAAAACCCCAAAACCTGGGCCCTCGTTTTCCAATTCTTTCGATCACGAAACGCGTCCTCTTACGGGCGACGGCCGAACCGGTGGAAGGAGCTTTTCCTCAACCTAGGGATGCGATTGCAAAGGATACAACCATGCCCGAATGACGTCAACTCCCAGATCCCCCAGTCTCATCGTCGAGCTCCCGTGTCTTCAACCATTCGCCTAGGGCCTCTTCAATACAGGCCTCAAGAGTCCGTCCGTGGTCAGGGAGGACCCGGCTCACCCTCTTGAGTAAGGGTGCACGAAGGAAGACCGTGACCCGTTTCCGGGCTCCAGACCGTCCATGTCGCCGCCCCCGCCTCACCTCGCGCTTCGCTCGCGGCTTCGGCCATCGTCGCTGCCCTGACATATCCCTCCTCGGTTCGCAAGACCCCTAGGGAATCTTCGGCCGTCCTGCCTCAATCCAGGCGCTATACCAAAGACTTCCGATATCCGTCGCTGCCTGCGCCATGCTAAGCTTGGCGAGCTTACCGGCAAAGACGTAGAGGGCCCCGTAGTAGGCGTCGTCATAGCCGCGTGTCCCTCGCCGTGCCAGGGTGTCGGCGCGGAGCAGGTTATCCGCCCAGACGTAGCTGTCGCTGAGAAAATCGAAGGTAAAGACGACCGGGTCATCAGTCCGTTGAGCCGGTTGCGTGAAGGCGGCCAGATCCTGGTATTGTGCCAGGTGTCTGGTGATCATCTCGTTCTCGAACCGCTTGTGGATTCCGCGGTTGCCGGTGAATTGGCCGTCGTAGTTCGTTGTGGTGTGGAGCGGCTGATGCCCGTCTGCGACATAGTGGCCGAGATGGGCAGCGATCAGCGGCACACGCTTCCAGTCCGAGACCTGCATCGCTTTCACGAGCTCTCGATAGAGCTCGGCGATGCGCCAGGGGAGAAGTCCTGCCCCTTCCAGTCGCTCGCGACCGTATTTGGCGAGTGCCTTCTTATAGTCGCGTGGGATCTTTTGGAAGGGAAAGCGATCCAGTTCGTCCAGGTCAAACCAGTGACGGATCCGCTCTGCCTCTCCGTCCCGATAGGTGAGGAAGGTATCCGGGTCCTTCCCGTGTTCGCCGATGAAGGCCTGGTTTTTCATGAAAAAACGACGGAGCGGTTGTGGCAGCGTGGTACAGGCCGCACGGTTGATGAGCACATGAGCCTCAAGTCCCCAGCCGTGGGATCGAGCCGGCCACGCCAGCACTAGGAGCACCACTACCGACAAACCCCACACATACGGCGTTCGCTTAATCCTCCAAACAACGGTGTGCATAAGAAGACTCTGCCATAGTGACCGGAACAATCCAACAGAAAAGCAAAATAAAGCGGGTGCCTGATGAAACCAGGAAGCCGGCGATGGGTCTTCATCCGTGGCATAGGGCTTGCACCACTTCACGGGTGCCAATGTGGAGAATACGTTAAGTGATGTGGTTAACAGCTAGGAATATGCGATACCCAGGCTGGTTCGCGCTCGGTGCCGTAATACTTTTTGGTTGTTCCCAACCGCCAAAGCAAGTTGCCGAGTTGATACATTTGCCTATCAATTCCCTGGAAGGGATTATCACACGATCCAATGTGGAGATTGACCGACAGATCTCAAGTGATGGGGGAGGTTCCCTCCGGATCAGCGTGACCAAGCCTACTGTCGTTCGCCTATTTGAGGTAGGCGACTTGGATATCGAAAACGCCCGATTGATCTACCGGGCAAAGCTTCGAACGGAAGGCCTGGACGGCCAGGTTTACCTGGAAATGTGGTGTCATTTCCCCGGCAAGGGAGAGTTCTTCTCACGCGGCCTTCAGAAGCCTCTCAGTGGCACGACAGAGTGGACATCCGTGGAGACTCCGTTCTTTCTCAAAAAGGGGGAGAATCCCGACAATATACGGCTGAACGTGGTTATTAGCGGTCCAGGCACTGCCTGGATCGATGACATCCGACTGGTGAAAGGGCCACTTCAATAGAACTTCTCCGGAAAAGGGCAAATATCCTCCTGCCATTGCGGGCAATCACATTACGCAGAACTGCCAAGTCTGGAAGTGATCGAGGATGACCCCATACGTCTTTATTATTCTTATTGTCGGAGTGGTGCTTATTATCGGGTGGCAATTGCACCAGAGAGATAGGAGGCGTGTTCACGAATGCTTGAGAA
>JBHICF010000345.1:0-2386 GCA_046759485.1 Nitrospiraceae bacterium | reverse complement strand
TATTCAAACGTCAATCGCTTGCCTGGCGGGAGGGGGTATCTCCGGCAGGAAGCCAGGAGCTCTTTGAGCGGGGAGAGTCGGTTGACGGCCGGCATGAGTCGGGTCCGCTGCGCGTCGGTTGACGCGTTGAGCGACACCGCGAGATTGACGCCCAGCCCCGCCACCTCCTTGAGGCGGTTGGCGAGCCCGGCCGTTGAAATGGTGATACGGCGCGGAGAAAACCCAAGACCCCAGGTGCGGTTGGTCAAGCGAGCGATGGATTCGACAAGGGCATCGAGGTTCGCCAACGGCTCGCCCATACCCATGAACACGAGGTTGGTGAGCCGTGTTCCGTCATCGAGATGATCCTGGACGGTGAGGACTTGGTCCACGATCTCGTGCGGTTTGAGGTTACGGTGGAGCCCCATCTGCCCGGTCAAACAGAACGCGCAATCGAGTGTGCAGCCAACTTGGGTCGACAAGCAAAGCGTCAGACGGTCCGCGTCAGGGATCAAGACGCTCTCCACCATGCGTCCATCCTCGAGCTCGAACAGGAACTTGCGGGTTCCATCGACGGACCGCTGGACCCTGGTGTGCCGCGACCGCCCGATTTCGGCAATCGATCGGAGTCGGTCTCGCTCGCTCCTTGAGAGGTCGGTCATCCGCTCAAACTCTCGCACCCGTGCCTGGTGGATCCAACGAAAGATTTGGCGTGCTCGGTACCGAGGCCAGCCGAGCTGACCCATCGTAGCTTCCACTGACTTGAGATCTAGAGCGAATAAATCAAGACCCATCGAGAGTCGACCGTGATATATGGTGAACAACTGGAGCCATAGTTTCAGCGTAACATAGCCTCAAATCGAGTGACAAGATAAGCACGGTGGCCTGTAGCGAATAGGGGATATCAACACGTGCAGTTGGCGCCGGAGCACAGGCCTTTTGGTATAATCATAAGGACTGAATTGATCAAGGGCTGCTCACTTCTCTCGATTATGCGCCACCCGGGACCATTGCATCCGATCGTCCTCCTCCTAAGCCTTGCCGCGTTCCTCACCCTCGCGCCGGGGTCCTCCCGTTCAGGCGATCTCTCTGCTGCGCAGAACTCAACTGGATCAGAGTGCAATTCTGTCGAGGAGTGCTTTCGGGTTGCGTCGGCCGAGCCACCGGCCTCCATGCCATCTGCTGAGCGGCTCTCGTATCGGCTCGACCGGTTGCGGACTTTCCGTGAGGCGTACGCTGGCTCGATCTGGGCCGAACGCGCTGGCCTCTTGACGGGACTCCTGATCGCCGAAGACCATCCTGCGGAGTCGCTGCAGTTCCTTCGGGCGGCGCGGCGTGACCTACCAATACTGGAGGATTACATCCGGCTCTGGATGGGAGATTCGATTCTCAGACTGGGCGAGCCGGCTCGTGCTGCGTTCCTTTTCGATTCGATTCCGAGCGCGATTCCTGACACACTCCTGGGTACCCAGGCCGCCTTTCGTGGCGGCGAGGCCCAGTATCAAGCTGACCAGTGTGGTCGGGCGATCGGGCTCCTCAGCCAGGCGGTGGAAAAGGAACCTGAGAATGTGGACGCGGCGACCGCGCTGTTGCACCTTGCGGACTGTCAGATCCGGCAGGACCAAACGGAAGCGGGGATCGAGACACTGGAAGCACTGTGGGTGGCATACCCGCAGACCTCTGAGGCGGAGGAAGCCAAGGGGCGGTTGGACGAGGGTGTCGGTGGGGTTGCATGGCAACCGACACGCGAGGACCACTACAAACGGGCGATGGTCTACCGAGCGCTGTCTCTCCACAAGGAAGCGATCCCCGAGCTTGAGGAGTTCCTCGCCGAGGCTCCCAAAGATCCCTTGCGGGAGCGGGCACAGCTGGATCTCGGCACAAGCCTCGTGCGGCTCAAGCGGTACACACAAGCCCGCAAAGTATTCGAAGAAGTTGCAGCCGGTACATCGAAAGAGGCCGCCAAGGCGACGTATTGGTTAGCCCGAGTCTATCTGAGGCAAGGAGACGGAGAAGCGTTGCTGAAGCTTCCCCGGTCGTTCGCAAGGCTCCCTATCTCAGGCCCTCAACAATCCGCCATCCTGTACTTTACAGGCATCTGGCTTGAAGACGAAGGCCGCGTGGACGAAGCCATCGTTAAATATCGTAAGGCGGCCCGCATTAGGAGACACTCCCAATGGGGCAGGGATGCGCAGTGGAGGATCGCGTGGATCCAGTACCGGGCGGGCCAATACCCCGATTCGGTGCGTACCCTGCAGAAGTTGGCGGGAAGTCGCCAAGACGAGCCCGTGGCTCCGCAGGCTCTCTATTGGACCGCACGAGCCCGGGATCGCCAGGAGGATCCGAAAGCGATGCAAACCTACCAGCACTTGTGTCAGACGTATCCACTCACTTACTACTGTCAGTT
>JBHICF010000344.1:0-2388 GCA_046759485.1 Nitrospiraceae bacterium | reverse complement strand
TTTGGAACCACTCGGGTACGGCTGCCACGACACCAGCGAGCATGACGGCGGTTCTGAACGGCGGGGTCAAGATCAGCCAGGGCCTCGCACCGGATTCAGACCGGCACTTCCTGATGGACTCCGTGGCGATGGCCGCAGTTGTTGGCTCCGTGTCTGCGTTCTTTCACAGGGCCAGCGAGATCGAGCGTGCCTTTTCCGAGGGGTTCATCGGCCAGGCCGCTGGATTCAAGTGGTGGGAGAGCAACATGACGCCGACCCACACGAACGGCTCCCGCGATGACACCACGCCGGTAGTCGATACGTCTACTGGCATCGTTAGCGGGACGGCGACCATCACCACCACCGGCTTCGACAGCGGCAAGACCATGAAGAAGGGGGATGTGTTCACCGTGGCCGAGGTTTTCGCGGTGAATGAGGAAACCAAGCAGAAGTATTCCCACCTTCAGCAGTGGACCGTCACGGCTGACATCACCCTGGACGGGACCGATGTGTTGGCCGTGTCTCCAACGCCGGTCACAACCGGCGCAAAGCAGAATATCGTGATTGAAAACGCTGGCGCCGGCAAGGTGCTCCTTTCGGAAGGTGCGAATACCTCCGGTGCGGCGGATACTACACCCGTGCAAGACCTGGCCTATCACCGGGACGCCTTTACCTACGTCACGGCAGACCTGGAGATGCCACGGGGCGTCGATTTCGCGGCACGGGAAGTCTTTGACGGGATCTCCCTACGGGTGGTGAGGAACTACGACATCACCAACGACAAGTTCCCGGCGAGGATCGACGTGCTGTACGGCTTCAAGACGATCCGCCCGCAGTGGGCGTGCCGAGTGAGGGGCTAGTAGAAGCAACCAGCCAGTAACTAAAGGAGGAAAGCCACATGGCTGTGGAACACCTGACCAAACTGAATGATGACGGGACCCTCTTCGGGCAGTCCGCGACGGACAAGATCGGTTTTTACGGTCTGACGACGCCGATTGTCCGTCCCGCCATCACTGCCGTTGCAACTGCGACCGCGACAACAACGCTGAACGAGACCAAGATCGACCGTCTCTATACGGCGCTGCGAAACCTCGGGTTGGTTGCAACGGACGGGTAAGGAGCAACGGTCCTAGTGTCTCAGCTTTATCACGACGAAGGACCGCAAAAGCCGGGGAGGCGCGTCATGCTTGCCACAACGGCGTATGACGCGCCTACCCCTGGCTATACCTACGCCATGTCTCGGTCTCGGGAAATGTTGCATCAAGCCGGGATTCAGACAGAGTACGTCCTGTTGTCTGGGAACTGCCATGTGGATGATGCCCGAAACGTGGTAGTGAAGGAGTTTTTGGAATCACGGTGCGAGGATCTTGTCTTTATCGACGCAGACGTATCATGGGAGCCCAAGGATTTGCTGCGTCTCTGCCAATATGATTGCGACCTTGTGGGGGCCATCTACCCCTTCCGCCGTGAGGGGGCGAACAGGGGCGACAGGATGCCAGTACGGCTGATTGAGGGAGTGCTGGACCCCGACGAAAACGATCTCTTGGAAGTTGAGGCCGTACCCACCGGCTTCATGCGGATTCGGCGGCAGGTTCTTGAGTCTCTAGCGAAGGATGCAGACCACTTCTACCACCGCCAGGACACTCGCTCCAAGGTGCCGATTCTGTTCCAAAGGACCTTTAGCGACGATACGCGATGGGGAGGAGATGTCCATTTTTGTAACTTGTGGAGGGCGACCGGCGGCAAGATATGCGCTGCATCTGAAATCCGCCTTGGGCACAGCGCTACCTCAGTCATCTACGATAGCCTCGCTGCTTGGATGCGCCGTCACAAAGGCGAAACGCTCCGCCACATGGTTGCTCAGATCCGAGCGGGTCACGTCAAGCCGGAGCTGTTCAGTGAAGCACGGCATTATGTGGGGAATGATGCCTATGTGGCATTGGAAGATGTCTTGAGCCTGTGTGCCCTCGTAAAATCCGATGGCCCAATCATTGAGGCTGGTTCTGGACTTACGACGATTATTCTTGCGGCGGCCAATCCCGATCAAACCGTCTACTGTCTGGAGCATCATCCGATATGGGCGATGAAACTCAAGCAGTTGGCCCACGAAGCGGGCACCTTCAATATAGCACTCTGTCGGCAGCCGATCCGCAACGGCTGGTATGATCTTTCGGATCTTGCCGAACTCCCCGAACGCTTTGGGCTTGGGGTCAATGACGGACCCCCGAGAGCGTTGGGATCACGCATGGGCTTTTTTACGCATTTTGGTGATCGGGTGGACAGCATTATATGTGACGACGCGGATGATCCTGGATACCGTACTGTTTTATATGGCTGGGCACAGGATCATGGTCGCCTGATCGAATTAGTGGGTGAGAGGGCCACATTGATGCGGAGGGAGCAAGCATG
>JBHICF010000343.1:0-2401 GCA_046759485.1 Nitrospiraceae bacterium | reverse complement strand
GGGGATCCCTTACACGTGGCGCTGCTGTTCGACAACCTGCACGTGATCGGGCTTGAAGAGCCCATGAGCTCTGACGTTGCTTACAATGAGCAGGTCTCCCGCCGGTATTACAGCTCCCGCGTCGAAATGCTGGCCCGGGAGGGGCGGGGACAGTTTTCCTACGTCCGCAGTATGGAGGAGGTCCCCCTCGCGATCACGCGCTGCCTAACCGCGTGACTGGAAGTGGCGAGGCCACGCGTTCGGATCCCGTCAGCTCCACTATCTGCAATACGCAACCAGCCGCAACCCGCTAAACTAACCCCCTTCTCCCATAAGCACTCTTCCCATGACTTGACACCCATAGCACTTGCTTTACTGTCCCCTACACCGTGACCGGCCAACGATCTGACGTAATGTCAGAACCCGAACCCCCCGCGGACATAGTGACGCCTTCTTCCGATCTCACGGCCTTCCACTCCCCCTGTCAAACAGAATTGAACTAGTAATTTCAGGCACTTACGCCAAACAACAGCTGGCATAGCTCGTGCTTCCTCGCAGATAGAAGATCCCACGGACCCGGAGGGGAAATGCGCACACGTCGGTTCAATAATGAGGGATTTAGCGTAGCTGAGGTGCTTGTTGCTGCCACGCTGGTTGGCGTGGTCCTTCTATCAATCGCCACCATTTTCCCGACGGCTGCCACGACCATCGACCACAACGGTGGAATGGCGAGGGCGACAGCATTGGCACAGCAGCGAATCGAGCAGCTCAAAAATGTACCCTTTGCCACGCTGGCCGCCTTGAACACGGCAAATATTCCCCCGACCCTTCCGGCCTCCGAGGAGCAGAACATTGCAGAGGGAAACGATACCTTTACGCGGCGGGCGTGGGTCCAAGTCAGCGGGGCTGCGCCGAGGCGGGAGGCCACTGTCACGGTCATCTTCGAATGGGCGGAGCTTACCGGAATGAAAACCCTGCGACTGGATACGATGATCGCGGAGGAGAGCTAGGCATGATCGGCAGACAGTCCATTTGGAGTATCGTCCAGCAATCGGACAAGAAGGGGATCTCACTCTTCGAGGCCTTGGTGAGTCTGTTGATCTTTCTTGTCGTCCTTTTCGCGGTCTACGGTCTCTACAGTTCTTCGCTAATCAGCTACGCCCGTGGGACGACCGACATGGGGCTTCAAGACAGCGGTCGTAGGGCGCAGGAGGAGATGGCCGCCATCATCAGGGCTGCGGGCTACGATCCGACGGGCGCCGGAATCATTGGCTTCAGAAATGCGGCCGGCTTCACATCCACAGCGACGGAGAGCACACTGCTATTCAGTCTCGACGCGAATGAGGACGGGGTACTGGATAACGACAACACCGAGCGTGTAGGATTCGCCCTCTTTGGGAGCGAACTGCGAAGAACGATGGATGGAGTCAACCCCATCGCTGGACTGCCGCCGTTGGCCAGGAACCTCCAGAACATCCAATTCTCATATTTTGATGCGTCCGACACCCCGATTCCCAACCCACCTGGGGCCAGCTATACCCTCACCGCGGCACAGATGACGATGGTCCGGCGCATCAGTGTTCAGCTGACGCTCTCGACCATAGTGCCCGGGCACGGGCCCCGTGTTTATACAGTATCCACCGACGTGCGGCCCAGAAATCTCTAGGGTCCCACAGAGGGTTTTGCCAATGAAGGGTCTGTCAGAAAACATGCATTCGAAGGAGGCACGTCAGGCGATACGAGGCCTCAGGCGGGATGAACAGGGAACTGCGTTGGTCATCGCTCTCCTCGTGACCACGGTTCTCACCGTCGTGGGATTGGGGTTCCTTTCGCTCTCCTTTAACGAACATGACCTCACCAGTGTTCAGCGGGACGACCTCCAGGCGCTCTATCTGGCGGATCAAGGCGTCGAGCGAGTAAAGTCCCTGCTGAACCAAGGACTAGACGCCGATCCGACCAAACAGGACTTTGATGTTGAGCTGACCAACAACAACGGCTACCTGTACGGTTCTATCGCCGGCTATGACACGTTTGCGGTCGGCCCCTATCAGGCCGGGCAGTATCGCGTGCTGCTGGCCAATAACAATGATGGGGGAGGACCGAATGACGACCTCGATCTGACGGTCTGGGTGACTGCCGAGGGGGTCGTCACGCGCGCCGGGCATACACGGACCGAGCAGGTGTGGGCACTCCTGGGTCCAACTCCAATTTCCTTTGCCAGTTTTACCATGGACTGCGATCCGGCGAACCCGACTACATTGACCCTGAACGGCAATCCCACCGTTGCCGGATCCCGGGGCAGCGTCCATAGCAACTGTAGTATGGATGTGCCAGGCGACCCCTCTATTGCTGAAGACCTGACCGCGTCTGACACGATGACGGTTGGTGGAAACCCGACGGTCGGCGGCTACCAGGGCGACGG
>JBHICF010000342.1:0-2425 GCA_046759485.1 Nitrospiraceae bacterium | reverse complement strand
CGACATCCAGTTCTGGATCCGGACGTACACAGAAGTCGGTACCGATGGCGGGTTCATCCACGACGGTCGGCACCTGGACGTCGTTTACGAGAGCGTGCGGTTCCCGGAGGGTTCCAGCAGCCGTACCCAGCGTCGCCAGGTCAAAGAAGCCAAGAAGCGCTACAAGAAGATCCTCTTGACCCTCGCCCGGGGCAAGCGCGAGGGGCTGAGCGAGGAGCAAAGCCGGGTACTGGCCTTGTGGCCCGAGAACGTCAGCAACAAGACGCTCAAGAACGCCGCCTACGGGCTGCGGTTCCAGCTCGGGCAGTCGGACAAGTTTCGCGCGGGACTGATCCGGTCCGGCGCCTGGGAGGCCTACATTCGCAAGACCTTGAGCGAGATGGGCCTTCCCGTGGAGCTGGTCGCACTACCCCACGTGGAATCGTCCTATAACTCCAAGGCGCGCTCGCATATCGGTGCCGCGGGCCTGTGGCAGTTCACGCGCTCCACGGGTCGCCGTTATTTGCGAATCGATAGCAGCGTGGACGAGCGCATGGATCCGTACACGTCCACCGTGGCGGCCGCCAGGCTGCTCAGCCACAATCGTTCCGTGACCGGTAGCTGGCCCCTGGCCATCACCGCCTACAATCACGGAGCGGCGGGCTTGAGGCGCGCGGCGCGCAGGCTCGGCACCCGCGACATTACGACCATCGTGCGCCGCTACAACAGCCGCCGCTTCGGCTTTGCGTCGCGCAACTTCTATGTCGCCTTTCTGGCCGCCGTGGAAATCCATTTCAATGCCGAGAAGTACTTTGGTCAGCTGAAGCGCGCGAGGCCGACCAAGACCCACGTCGTGACGGTTCCCGACTACGTCAGTGTCGGCACGCTGCAGCGTGTGCTCGGTGTCGATCGGAAAACGTTGCGTGACAACAATCCGGCCCTGAGGCGCTCGGTGTGGCGGGGCGTGAAATACGTGCCACGTGGCTTCGAGCTGCGACTTCCCTCGGATCTGGACAGGGGCACGATGGTGGCAGCACTCGCACGGATCGACGCAGACGAGCGCTACGGAGCGCAGACGCGCGATCACTTCTACAAGGTTCGTCGTGGCAACACGCTTGCCGGCATTGCCGCGCATTTCGACGTCTCGGTGGACGACCTCATGGCCGTCAACGGTATCCGCAATCCCCACCGCATCCGTGCCGGCCAGGTTCTGCGTTTGTCCGTTCCCGAGGGCACTACCACCGTTGCCTCGGCGGATGGCGTCCCGATTACGAGGGAGACATTGCAGAGCGCGGAGCCGACCTCGACGCTACCCGAGGACGGTCTCTACACGGTGAAGCGAGGCGACAACGTATTCACCATCGCGCGACGCTTCGGTCTCAACGAGGAGACTCTGGTGGCTACCAACGAGCTGGGTGACGGCGAGCTTATCTACGCCGGGCAAGTAATTCGCCTCGCCGCCGTCGCACCGCCCAGTGAGGAAGTCGCGACAAGTACGGAGTCCTCGGCGAGCGAGCGAGTGGTCAACCGCGGAGAAAGAGTGGAGACTTCCGCACCAGCCGACGTCGTGACGACGTTGGCAGCCGTGCCGGCCGAGATCAGCGATGCCGAGATTGCCAAAGTCGAGCGAGCCGAGCCCGTGTCCGCGGAGGAGGCCGAGCAGTTCGCGCCGGCCTTGCCGCCCGCGATCCACCCGGAGCTCATGGCCGATCCCAGCGACTACTCGGTCTCGTCCGACGAGAGGATCGAGGTGCAGGCCGCCGAGACCCTCGGACACTACGCCGACTGGTTGGAGCTGCGCACCTGGCGCCTGCGTCGCCTGAACGACATGAGCTACCGGGAGCCGGTGGTCATCGGTCAACGCCTGTTGCTGGATTTCTCCCGGGTCGATATCGCCAGCTTCGAGCACAAGAGGCGCGACTACCACCGCGCCCTGCAGGAAGCGTTCTTTGCCCGGTATCGCATAAGCGGCACCAGCACCCACGTGATTCGGCGCGGCGAATCGCTCTGGGTGCTGGCCCAGCGCAAATATCGGATTCCGATGTGGCTACTGCGCCAGCACAACCCCGATTTAGACATCGACGCGGTCAGTCCGGGCGTCACCATCACCATCCCGGTGTTGGAAGCCATCAGTGAGTAGGCGTCCCCCACCATCGAGCCGAAACCGGCTCAGGAGAGCGCGGCCAATTCACTTCAGAAATATCATCCTTGAAAGACACGACGACCTCTTCGAGCGCCATGAGGCCCTTGACGTCGGACTTCAACGGAACGGTTGTCGATGGATTGTCAGCTGCTGCAAAGCTTTGTGGTTCAGATGTGAGCGAAGTTATTAGGAAAATGGTCAGGACTGCTTTGAAAAGTAGCTTGATTCTTATCCTCATCTCTTCACCCTCTCCCAGATCGAGGGAACGTCCAGCTCTGCCTGAAAACCCAGCTCGGGTTGACA
>JBHICF010000341.1:0-2428 GCA_046759485.1 Nitrospiraceae bacterium | reverse complement strand
TTCGCGTACGACGGGAGCAACAGTGGCGAGGTGATGTCGGGCGAGACACCATGCTTTCGTGCATCTATGCGAAACTGATCGACGTGGCTCAGCGTGAGCTGTCCCTGCGGGATCGACTTGGCCCGGGAAGCAGCCGTGATTCCTGCCCGCTTGCCGAAGACCATCAGATCAAGTAGTGAGTTGCCCATCAATCGATTCCGGCCATGCAGTCCGCCTGATGTCTCACCTGCTACGAATAAATTGCGGACCTCGGACTCCCCATGGACATCAATCTGTACGCCACCATTTTGGTAATGGAGTGTCGGATAGATCAGGACGGGCTCCTTGGCGATATCAATCCCGTATCGCTGATACTGCCGAACCATGGCGGGGAAATGCTTCTCCAGCGTGCCGGTCCCCTGGTCCGCTTCCAGCAAGGGCGTATCCAACCAGACACCAACCCGCCCTGTCATGGTGCGAATCCCGCGACCTTCCTCACACTCACGGATGATCGAAGAAGACACGACATCCCGAGTGTC
Source organism: Nitrospiraceae bacterium (assembly GCA_046759485.1). GTDB lineage: Bacteria > Nitrospirota > Nitrospiria > Nitrospirales > Nitrospiraceae > JBHICF01. The sequence continues at coordinate 1,910 of JBHICF010000341.1, read as the reverse complement.
GAGCTCGTTCACGAACCGCTCGCCCTTGGCGTTCACCAAATGCCCTCCCTCCGACCGAATGCCTTCAGTGACGAGCGCGCCCACCAACTGCTCGGGATAGACCGCGCCCGTAGGATGGTATTGAAAGGTATCGATCTGGAGAAGCTTGGCGCCCATCCGGTAGGCCATCGCTAACCCGTCCCCCGTCGCCCCATAGTGGTTGCTGGTTGGGTAACCCTGGATGTGTAAGCGCCCAATGCCTCCCGTCGCCAGGATGACGGCTTTCGCGGCGACCACGACGAACCGATTGTTGTCAAGATCACGCAGGACAACCCCCGTGCAAGCACCTTTGCCATCACTCAACAGCTCTACCGCGGCGCTAAACTCCAGTACTTGAATCTTCTGATTGAGCACCTCATCCTTCAAGACACGCATGATCTCCAGGCCAGTGTAGTCGGAGCACGTGAGCAGTCGAGGCTTCGTACTACCGCCGCCCTTCTTGACGTGCAAGTTGCCATCAGCATCTCGATCGAACAACACACCCAATTCCAGTAGCCATTTGGCAACTGACGGTCCCTCATCCACCATGACCTTGAGAAGACGGTGGTCATTTTCCATGTGCCCACCCTTCAGCGTGTCAAGGAAGTGTTGGATGGGCGAATCCTCGGTGGTGACCGCCACCTGGATACCGCCTTGCGCCATAACCGTATTGGAATCGCCTAGCCGGAGCTTGGTGGTCAGCATGACCTTCGCGCCTTGGGCGTGCGCGTGGAGCGCGGCAGCGCAGCCGGCTCCCCCACCGCCGACGACGAGGACATCAACTGTGTGGCTGGGAGTAAGATCGAGATCCGATGGGACCGGGCTCTCTCCTTCCAACAGTGAGGCCAGTTCTCGAACGGTCAAGTCTCCCGCGTTCCTGCCGAACTTGATCGGTCGGTACGCACTCTCGCGATGATCTGGATGGTATTTCTTGATGAGGGTGTCGCGCTCGGCTGGAGTGTACCTGGCTATCGTCTGGGTACGACGCGCATCACGCGTCTTGTGGACGACTTGCTGGAGTTCGTGAATATCCATAGAGCATGTCGGAATTCTGGAGAGCCCAATGGCAGCACGACCAAACGCCCCATCCTTCCTGAGGTTCAGGGATTGAGGCTTCTTATCGTGGGACGTGCATCGCGTTACTTGAGTTTGGCGCAGGCGTCAGTTAACTGCTGGTCATTCATGTTCAGGATGCGGTCCCACTCCTTGTCATACCGACCACTATCGATTTCCTTGATCCGATGGTAAAGCCGCTCCGGCTTCTCGGTAAAATGCGCACCCTGGGCGCGGCTCGCGTAGAGCGCGACGAAATTGGGAGCAATGTCCGCGATGCAGACCGGAGCGCAGAGCCCGCACATGACGCAGTCCATAAACATTTCGGACACGGTCTTGAAGTCTCCAAATACTGCACGCCACACGCCTTCCCGCACGTCGATGGTCTGCGGACAGGCTTCAGTGCAGGCATTGCAGTTTCGACAGAGTGGCGCTTCGGGATACAGGGTAAACAGATCCTGCTTGGGATCCTTCAGCTCGGACATCTGGTAGGTCGCTTTTCGAGCCGGGAACGGCGGCACCATGGAGAAGGACATTCCGTCTTCCACCGCCGTCTGACACGCGAGGCAGGTCTTAACCTTCGGATCGTCCTTGGTTCGGTAATACGTCGCGCAGGCCCCACAGAACCCGCCGAGGCACCCCGCGCCTCGGATCACCTCTTGTCCCGTGTACCACAGGGCCTTGATGACCGTGATGCCTTCCGGCACCTGATAGCTCTTCCCGGCGATCTCGACCGAGACCATCTTCGGCCGCAAGACCTCTTCCTGGTCGATGACATTCTGGGTATCGATGTCACGCTCGGGCATGTTCAGTCCTCAGTCCGCTTTCGCCAAGGCTTC
>JBHICF010000340.1:0-2437 GCA_046759485.1 Nitrospiraceae bacterium | reverse complement strand
TGGTTAAGCAACAGGCGGAGGCAGAGGGGCTCGATCAGATCTTTCGTGACGCGGGGTTTGACTGGCGTGAGGCCGGGTGCAGCATGTGTCTTGCTATGAATGCCGATGTCCTTCAGCCCGGCGAGCGTTGTGCATCCACAAGCAATCGCAATTTCGAAGGACGACAGGGGAAAGGTGGCCGGACGCACTTGGTCTCCCCGGCCATGGCCGTGGCCGCAGCCGTCGAAGGACATTTCGTCGACATTCGCCACTGGGTCTAGCCACCAAGGAGCAGTCTAGTGACCGGGCAACCCTGTTCACGCTTATCTCTTGCTTTTTAATTCGCAGGAACCCAGATGGAGGCCTTCACCAAGCTGACTGGAATAGTGGCGCCGCTTGATCGGGTCAATGTCGACACTGACCAGATCATACCCAAGCAGTTCCTGAAGACGATCCATCGGTCGGGTCTGCGGGAAGGGCTATTTTATGACTGGCGCGTTCGTCAGGATGGATTGGCTGATCCGGAATTTTTCTTGAATCAGCCCCGCTACCGCGATGCGACGATTTTGCTCACTCGCGACAACTTCGGTTGTGGATCCTCGCGCGAGCACGCGCCTTGGGCGCTGCTCGACCAGGGCTTCCGGTGCCTGATTGCTCCCAGCTTCGCAGACATCTTCTACAACAACTGCTTCCTGAACGGAATTCTGCCCGTGGTCCTTCAGGCCGATGAGATAGAGACACTCTTTCAGGCTGTCTACGCCAGGGAGGGCTATCAGCTCACCATAGACCTGGCGCAACAGACGGTCACCGATGCAAGCGGGGCCCGCTACCAATTCGAAGTAGAGCCGTTTCGCAAGGAGTGCTTGTACAAGGGTCTCGACTCCATCGGCCTGACTCTGCAGCACGAGGCGGCCATCACATCCTATGAGGCACACCGGAAAACCGACGCGCCGTGGCTCTTTCCCGATCGCTGATCACCCGCCGGTCACTCTCAGGATAAATTCTCCTAACCGCACCGTAACCTCGTCCGGTATTTCATGCCCGCCATGGAACCCTACCCACTCCACGTCGAACCCGGCGTCAAAAAGGTGACCTTGCAACTGCTCAGCTAGGGAGACCGGCAGTAAGGGATCCATGCTGCCATGGCTCTGGAACACAGGCAGATGATTGCGCCTCGGCATGAGGGGAAGCCATTCGTCCTTGGCAATGAGCGTGCCAGACAGCAAGACGAGCCCCGCAAACTGCCTTTCCGTACGGAGCGCCACATCACCGGCGAGCATGGCTCCCTGAGAAAATCCTCCCAAGACCGTCTTCCGCGGATCAGCCTCGAGCAGTGAATCCAGTTCTCCCAACATCGTCACCACACGCTCCCTGGCTTCGGCCAGGCCTTGAGGAATCTTGTTGGAGAGATCTCGTACGCGCCCAGTGGCGAGGTCCCGATTGAGTTGGTCCATGTCGATCATCCACCATGCACGTGATTCACCGAACCCCATTTGAAAAGACAGCGGGCCTACAGGGAAGACGTATCGTGTTCCCACTGGGCCTTTGATCGTTTCGCCGAGGGGAACCAGATCATCTCCAGGGGCACCAAAGCCATGTAGCAGAATGACGACTGGACCGCCACCGCCTCCTTTTCCGTCCGTACCTCCCGTGATACGAACCAGAAGTCCGCCAAGCCGTTCTTGTCTCATGCCGGGTCACGTGAGTGGGAGAATACCCCAGGCACAGGTCTGCCTCGCGCGTTGCGTTGTATGACGGTCTTAAAAAGGTAGGAGAAGTGAAATCCTGAAATGTCTCCGAGGATCAGCAGTGCGGATGAGTGGTGTGTCGACGATGTTGCCAATCTCAGGGTGAACAAGGTTCCCGCTTCCAGTTCCTGAGTACCTCTTGCTTATCGAACTCTAGTTCGTAGCTCACACACATCAACTTTTCCCGCTTCTGCTCATCCGCCGGCTTTCCGATCATTTCCGCTGCCTTGTTCGCCATCCCGGTGACGCCACGGCCCATGTTACTCGGATTCCATGGGTGGAGCTCGCTCTCGGTCATGGAGTAGCGATACATCCAGACCGAGGTGCCCTCAAGCAAACTACTACGCTGCCTGTTTGGTGGACCGAGCTTCTCCTTGACGTCCTGCTTGGTGGCCTGGTCCACGCTGTCTTCGAGATAGCTGTCACGCCAGTGCGAGCAGGCGGCCACGCATAGGCAAAGGACTGCGATGAGGCCAGCCTTAGAGAAGTTCATCAGCCGAGCTTTTCTGCGTTTCTTCACGGACCACCGGACGCTAACTTTTTGCCAGTCCACCTCGGCTTGCAGCCGGTCGCATATTCGTTCCGATACTGTCAGACTTCTTCGCCGAATTCAACCCTGGTTGATATTCCGAACTGCACGAGAAAGGAGCGTGGTCCTCCGCCCTTTTGGCCCTTCTCGATCTTCACGTCTCACTTGCGCGTCTTATCCC
>JBHICF010000339.1:0-2444 GCA_046759485.1 Nitrospiraceae bacterium | reverse complement strand
ATCTTTTCTACATTTCTCTACACATCGTCCAGGTCTGTTAATTTAGCGCCGGTAATACCGGTCAGCGACACGTAGTAGATGAACCCTTTGGATTTCCGTGCGACCGCGGCCCGTCTCGTAGGCGTGCTCGTAGGTGCCAAGAGGTAGATGATGCTGAGCCCGTGCGTACTGGCGGAGCGATCCAGGGGGCCGCCCGCTTCCGGGGGCATATCGGGCACGATGAGTCCGTCTACACCTGCTGCGACCGCCTCGCGGCAGAACTCGTCAATGCCAAAGGCATGAATCGTATTGTAATAGGCCATCAGAACCAATGGGATTTGAGTCCGAGCCCGGAGGTTGGTCACCATCTCAAGGATTCGCCGCAAAGAGGCACCCCCTCGGAGTGCTCGCTCTGCTGCTTTCTGGATGACGGGGCCATCAGCAATCGGATCAGAAAACGGAACGCCCAGCTCGATCACGTCCGCCCCCGCCTGTTCTAGCTTTAACACCAGCGGCTCTGTCTCCGGGAGGGACGGATCACCAGCCATAAGGTAAGTGATGAGAGCCTTCTCACCACGATCAGTCAATCGGCGGAAGGTTGCGGCGAGACGAGAGGCCACGCGAAGCACTACAGAGTCACTCCTTTCATCCGAGCAACCTGCTGGACGTCTTTGTCTCCACGGCCTGACAGGTTCACGATGATGGTCTGATTGCGCTTCATCTTGGGAGCCAATTTGACAACTTCAGCGACCGCGTGGGCGCTCTCCAGCGCTGGCATAATCCCTTCCTCGCGTGACAAGAGGTCGAACCCTGCCATCGCTTCGTCGTCAGTCACCGACGTATACTGGATGCGGCCGGCTTCGCGATAGTAACTGTGCTCTGGCCCCACAGCAGCGTAGTCTAGGCCAGCCGAGACGGAGTGCGTCAGGTTAATCTGGCCGTCCTCGTCCTGCAGCAGGTAGGTCATGGTGCCATGCAAAACCCCGGGGCGACCTCCTGCGAATCGCGCGGCGTGCTTCCCGCTTTCGATCCCCAATCCTCCCGCTTCCACACCGATCATGGCGACCTTCCGGTCCTTGAGAAAGGCATGAAAAAGACCGATGGAATTACTACCACCACCCACACAAGCGACAAGGTAGTCCGGTAAGCGCCGTTCAGCTGATAGAATCTGTCGCCGTGCTTCCCGTCCAATCACGGATTGAAAATCACGGATCATCATCGGATACGGGTGAGCCCCCAACACTGAGCCGAGGATATAGTGAGACGTACGGACGTTGGTGGTCCAATCACGCATCGCCTCACTGATGGCATCCTTCAGGGTTCTGCTTCCCGCCTCCACTCCGGTGACCTTTGCTCCCAGCAGTCGCATCCGGAAGACATTCAGCGCCTGACGCTGCATGTCCTCAGTTCCCATGTACACTTCGCACTCCAACCCAAACATCGCGGCAACGGTGGCCACCGCCACACCGTGCTGGCCTGCGCCAGTTTCGGCGATAACCCGTCTCTTCTTCATTCTGCAGGCCAAAAGGGCTTGCCCGATAGTGTTGTTGATCTTGTGCGCTCCCGTATGGCAGAGGTCCTCGCGCTTCAGATAAATTTTCGCGCCACCCAGTTTTGCGGAGAGATGCCCTGCGTGATAGAGCGGAGTCGGTCGTCCAACATACCGTGCAAGATAGGTCTCTAGCTCGGCCCGGAATGCCCGATCGCGTCGGGCCTTCGCATAAGCCTGCTCCAACTCGAGCAGAGCCGGCATTAACGTTTCAGGAACATACCGGCCTCCGAACGCTCCGAACCAGCCGGAGGCATTAGGCACAGTGGTCATCGAAGAGCACTCCTGAGGAGGGTTTTTACTCTTTGGGGCAGTATAATCCCCAATCTATATTGACGCAAGCTTCGCCGCTCGAACGAACGATCGAATTTTCATGTGGTCCTTCTTGCCCGGACTCGCCTCGACACCGCTGCTGATATCGACACCGTACGGCTGTACCATCCGGACCGCCTCCTGGACGTTGTCCGAGGTAAGACCGCCGGCCAGGAGAATCGGTCCACGACGTGCCGCCTCCGCCGCCAAGGTCCAATCGGTCACGAGACCCGTCCCCCCAAAAGCCGTGTCGGAGTAAGCATCCACCACCAGGCCACGGACATGTGTGAGTGACCAGAAGCTGGCCAAAGTAGCAAGCACAGTGCTATCTCGCAGCCGGATGCCCTTGAGGATGGGTCGGCCAAGGCTCTCGCAATAGGCTGGCGTCTCATGACCATGGAGCTGCGCCGCCCCTAGCCCGCATTGATCGAACACATCCCGCACTACTTTGGCATCGTCGTCAACGAACACGCCAACCGCGAGGATGAGAGGAGGTAGGCGAGAGACAATTTGCCCGACCACATGAGCAGTGACATGCCGGGGGCTCTCGCGGTAGAAAACGAAGCCTAATGCGTCTGCCCCGGCATCCACCGCTGCCAGCGCG
>JBHICF010000338.1:0-2452 GCA_046759485.1 Nitrospiraceae bacterium | reverse complement strand
CTTTTCCCTTTTAACTTTGCCCTTTTACCTTTTACTTTACCTTGACCCGTCCAGTGATGCTCACGGCAACCTGCTTGATCCGTCCGATGGCATTTCGCAGCGTGATAGTGCTGGGCGATGCCGAGCGTCCGCTCGGATAGAACATCAGCGCCGGTCCGTTTGTCAGTTCATGCACAACCACTCCCCGTCTCTCAAAGTCATACTCTCGGATCAGCGTGCCTGGAGGATCAGCAAGCTCGGCTTTCATTCTTGCTGTATCAGGCGCCAACAAGACCCGCACGCGGACGCGATGAGTCATCGCAAACAATCGAGTGGCCTGCAGCTCCGCGACGAGTTCGGCTGCGACCGTCTGGCTTTGGTACCGCATAATTAGCGTGCCGACGCTTTCTCCGGTCAACGCCAACACCATACCAACCGTTGCGATTACGAGAACAAGTTCCATCAGGCTCATTCCACGTTCGTTCATCTGCTCCCTGCTCGTTGCCACGACAGGACTCCTTCGATGGTGATGAATGCCCTTGGGGGGCTCTCAGATCCAAATCGCATGCCTGGCAGGAATGGCCTTCTTAAGCGGAACCTTCCGCTCACGAATGCCTCGCCTATCCGCGCTTGTGCGTGGCTATTCCACTTGCGCCACCGAATGAGCGTAACCGGGGAAGGTCGAGATGAACCAAGCTGAGGGAGAAGAGGGGTAACGGTTCAGATACGGAGGACGATCGGATCAGATACGGTGGGCTTCTCTTCAGAGGGGAACTGGCTTAGCGTCCTGGCCCGACCATGCCGAAGTACCAGTCGATCAGCTCGCGGTGGAAGAATAGTGCCACCAAGGCTCCGAGCGCCAGGAACGGACCGAAGGGAATATGTTGATCGCGCCGCATCACCTTGGATGCGATCAACCCAACGCCCACCACCGAACCTACAAGCGCTGCAAGCATCATCGCGAGAAGCGTCGGTCGCCAGCCCAGGAAGGCACCGATCATCGCGAGTAACTTGATGTCCCCGCCACCCATCCCCTCTTTCCCAAACAGGTATGGGCTGATCCATGCCAGGAACCACAGAATGCCGCCGCCCAAGAGGACGCCCAGGACCGAGTCTAGCAGTCCGACCGGCAAGACGGTCGACGCACAGAGAATACCGAGTGGAATCCCTGGAAGCGTAATCAGATCGGGCACGATCTGATGCTCGAGGTCGATGAAGGTCACGACCAGAAGGGCCGAGAACAGGATGGAATAGATGGCCGCCGGCCACTGGAAGCCAAACTGCCAAAACATGACGACATACCCAACACCGTTCAGGAGTTCCACGGTGGGGTATCGGAGAGAGATGCGAGCCTGACAGGAGCGACATCGGCCACGCAACAGCATGATGCTCAAGAGAGGCAGATTATCGTAGGCGGCAATCTTCGTCCCGCAAGCCGGACAATGAGACGACGGCCATACGATGGACTCCCCCCTGGGCAGTCGATGGATACAGACATTGAGAAAACTGCCGATCACGAGCCCGAATATGAGCACGATGAGGTAAGGAATGACGATCGTCATGGAGGTCATTTGATCAGACTCTAGGGCATCGGAACAGCGTCGCTGGGCTGATGACGGGCCCTTGACGCGTGGCCTCTCTGCAATTTACACTAGTGATTCCACCTGTTATAATTGCTTATGTAATTCTCTTGGGGCACATCTCGCCACTGGCCATGAAGATTCGACGGAACGGCGAGATCCAGAGGGAGGAGAAATATCTAATGGGAACTCCGAAGTCAGCCGGGAAGACCCGACTCAGCAAGAAACATCGCGGCATAGGGCCTCTGCCAAAACGCAAGCGTCCGGAGGCCCTGACCAGCCGCGAACGCGAAATCTTACAACTCATTTGGTCCGGCCTCAAAAATAAGGACATTGGGAAGCGTCTCCGCATCAGTGTCAAGACAGTCGAAGCGCACCGCGCGAACATGATGAAGAAGATCCGGGTCTCCAACACGGCACAGCTGCTCAAGGCTGCGATCCAGGGTCACATGATCGATCTCCGGTGATTGATCCTGGGAGTCTCAGACGGACCGCTGCCGCACCGCCTCGAATACGACAACCGCTGCTGCGACCGACACGTTGAGCGACGCAAGATGGCCACGCATGGGGATGCTTGCCTCATCATCGCACTTCGCGCGCACCCCAGGCCGTACTCCCTTTCCCTCTCCCCCGAAGACCAGCGCAACTGGCCCGCTCAAGTCCAAAGACGTATAGGGTTTCGCAGCCTTCGCATCGAGCGCGTAGACCCAGAGCCCCTCCCCCTGCAGTGACTCAATCAGCCGAGACAGGTTCTGCACGCGCCCCACGAGAAGATGCTCCAACGCGCCCGCGGAAGCCTTGGCCACCGTGCCTGTGAGTCCCACCGAGCGACGTTCCGGGATCAACACGCCGTGGACACCCGCTGATTCGGCGGTTCTAAGCACCGCGCCCAA
>JBHICF010000337.1:0-2464 GCA_046759485.1 Nitrospiraceae bacterium | reverse complement strand
GGTTGGGCGATATCATATGAAAAGTTCTAAAAAAGACAAAAAAGGGATCAAATCTTTTGTTAACCAATAATGGAAGATAGAGCCAGTAAAAAGAGTCAAATCTGCTTTTGGCTTTTTATGCGATTTCACGTAACGAAAAGTGACCATCAGAAGCAGGGAAGGGCGCAAGGTGCAAAGGGCAAAGCGCAGAGTGCAAGCAAGAAATAAACTGCAATCAGGTCAGCTCCTGTTTCTGTAGAGATTCTCTCTAATCCCATCACTTCCGGATTGAATTTCTAGTCGGCAACAGCGACCACAAACATTAACCTATAGAAGAAAAGGGGACAGTCCCCTTTTCCATTTCCCGAGAACACACCAGGTGAGTGTATAGCCCCAGAATAACCCCCTTAACGACTAGTTTCTCCCATGTTGACATAACGGTGACATGTCGTTTATATCTGGCCCACGTGGAAGCGAAATGGTTTGTATCGCTCTGCACCAGTAGATGGCGATGCCGAGGTTACACACGCGATATGATTGAGTGAAACTATGGTTGACCGCGGTGACACATTCATCGCCTCGCTCGACCTTAGAGTGAGCGAAATCCTCGACCGCTGCACCCGCTGCGCGCGATGCGTGGAGGTCTGTCCCACCGCCGGTCCTGGCGGAATCGACACCCGGGAGCCGGCAGCCGTCGTGGGCGACGTATTGGACATTCTGCGCGGAGGCGGTGAGGCGGCCAGCCGGGGCGCCCGCTGGGCGCAATCATGCACTGGCTCGGGTCGCTGTCTCTCTGCCTGCGACGACGGCGTCAACCCCCGCTTCATGTTGGCGGCGACCCGCCTCAAACTCAACCAGCGGCGGGCCGAAAAGGAACGCCACGCCACCGGCCAGGCCGGTTTCCAGAAAATGTCCGAAGCGGTGAAGGTGCTCTCCCGGGTCCAGCTCCCTGCTGAACTGCTTGCCCGGATCACCCGACCCGCCCGCGCGGACTCCGAAGGCGCGCCGGATGTTGTCATGTATCTCGGCTGCAATGTTCTCAAGACGCCGCATATCGCGCTTCTCTGCCTGGAGGTCTTGAATCGAATCGGCGCGCGCTACAAAGTCTTCGGCGGTCCGGCAAATTGCTGCGGTATCCTTCAATATCGCGCCGGCGATGCCAAGGCATCCGGACGAATCGGCGGCAACACGGTGGCTGGATTCGCCGGCACCGGCGCTTCCCGCGTGCTCACATGGTGCCCCACTTGCAATATCCAGCTGAGCGAGATCGTCATGCCGAGCACGGAGGCTGCCTTCGCCCTGCAGCATGTCATCCCCTACATCGCCGCTAGGATCGAGCTGCTCCGACCTTACTTTATTCATCCCGTCCACAAGCGTGTGGCTTTGCACGAACATCCGGGGGTGGCCGGCGTGACCGAAGGCGTTACACAGATTCTCACGGCGATTCCCGGCGTGGAGCTGGTCGATCTCGGTCAACCACGGGTGGGTTATATGTGCAACTCGCTGGCGCCGGTACCGGCGTATAAGCGCGAACTCCATGCGCGGGAGCTCGACGCGGCGGCGGCCGCCGGCGTGGACTATCTCGTCGGCATTTATCATGCGTGCCATCGCGAGCTCTGCGCCCACGAAGCGACATCCCCGTTCAAGATCGTCAACTTCCTCGAGCTGGTGGGTGAAGCCATGGGCGTGGAGAGCAAGGATCTCTTCAAGCAGTGGAAAATGATGCAAGACGTCGATCGGGTTCTGGCAGAGGTCGCCGAACAGGCGGTTACGGCCGGGTTGGACCTGGACACCGTCCGCGAGGTACTGGTGGCCCACATGCTCCGTGAGCAACCGCTGCCGGTAGGTCCCCGCAAAACCTCAACTCCTGCGCCGGCAGCCCCGCCCCACGGCTTTTTCCCGGAATAGCCTTTGTAGAAAGAAAACGGGTCGGGAGTCTTCTTCATCCTTGGAGTAGGGCATGTTTATCGAGCATAAATACAAGGGAACCAGCGTATACAATGAGGTATTGGAACGGCTTAAGGTAATTGCGACGAACCGACATAGAGCCGATTACAGCACTGTCTTTGCCATCATGGACCTTAAACCTGGCAACCACGCTGCCAGGGAAGCCGGCCATCTTCTCGGGGAAATATGCGACCAAATGCACAAAGAGGGGAAGCCGATGCTTAGCGCGCTTGTTGTCCGTCAGGACACCGGAAAGCCTGGCGATGGATTTTTTGAAACGACAACGAAGTTGGGAAGGCTTCCAACCAATGCGAGCGAGCAAGAAAAAGACGAGTTCTGGAGACGCGAGGTTAACGCCGTCTTCGCAACCAGCTGGTAACAAGGAAGTCGGGGGTCGGGTCCTGGATCTTGAATTTTGCTGCGGACATCGGGGCGGGCATTCCCATCCCGACACTTTCACCTTTTCGTAATTCCGAATATACGAAAATATGCCGTTCTTCCATGTTCGGGGCGCCCTCAGCGCCGGACCGTCGAGGCG
>JBHICF010000336.1:0-2466 GCA_046759485.1 Nitrospiraceae bacterium | reverse complement strand
ACGAGGCGACGCGCCGGATCAAGGCCGACCCTGCGCTCCGCCAGATCCCGATCATTGCGGTGAGCTCGTACGCGCTGAGCGGTGATGACGTCAAGGCGGTGGCGGCCGGCTGCAACGCGTACGTCACGAAGCCCTTCAGCCCGCGCCTCCTCTTGGCCAAGGTCCGTGAGTATTTGCCGTAGGCGAGGGGTGAGACCCGCCGTACGGAGGAGATCATGAGAACGCCGCCACGCATCCTCATCGCGGACGACAACGCTGAGAACGTGGACATCTTCCAGACCCGCCTCGCCGTCCATGGCTACGAGATCCTCACGGCGACCGATGGGGAAGAGACGCTTGCCATCGCCAGAGGAAAGCAGCCAGACCTGATCTTATTGGACGTCATGATGCCCAAGATGGACGGGATCGAGGCCTGCCGACACCTGAAAGCAGATCCCTCCCTCCCGTTTGTGCCGATCATCATGGTCACCGCGAAGACGGGCTCCCAGGACGTCGTCGCTGGGCTAGAGGCGGGCGCGGACGAATACTTGCCGAAGCCCGTGGACCATGCCGCGCTGGTTGCCAGGGTCAAGTCGATGCTGCGGATCAAGGCGCTTCACGATGAGGTCCAGGAGCAAGCCGCGCAACTCGAAGCGCAGTCGGTTCAGCTTGCGGAGTGGAATCGGACGCTCGAGCAACGGGTGGAGGAGCAGCTGGCCCAGATCGACAGCCTGGGGCGGCTCAAGCGTTTTTTCTCTCCCCAGCTTGCCGAGCTGATCGTGGCCGGCGGGGTCGAGGACCCCCTCAAGACCCACCGCCGGGAGGTGACGGTGGTCTTCCTGGACCTCCGAGGATTCACCGCCTTCGCCGAGATCTCCGAGCCCGAGGAGGTCATGGGGGTCCTCCGGGAATACCATGCTGAGATGGGCAAGTTGATCCTCGCCCACGAGGGGACCCTCGAGCGCTTCACCGGCGACGGCATGATGATCTTCTTCAATGACCCGGTGACCATGCCGAACCCGGCGGAACAGGCGATTCGCATGGCGCTGGCGATGCGGGACCGCGTGGCAGAGCTGATCGTCAAATGGCGCAAGCGAGGGCACGATCTCGATTTCAGCGTCGGCATCGCCCAGGGCTACGCCACCATCGGCGCCATCGGCTTCGAGGGACGCTGGGACTACGGAGCGATCGGCACCGTCACCAATCTCGCCGCCCGTCTCTGCGGCGAGGCCAACCCCGGCCAGATTTTGATCTCGAGGCGCCTGCTGGGAACGGTGGAGGAGCTAATAGAGGTGGAGCCCGTGGGCGAGCTGACCCTGCAGGGCTTTCACCGCTCCGTTACCACCTACAACGTCCTGCGTAGCTCTCATGGGTGAGGAGCTTTCGTGCCGCCTGCGAACTAGGGTTCATGTCGCTTGACACCCTTTACCCAGCCAAGGATAATTGAGTCGTCCATGGGATGGACGGATGGAATCGGGGTAGCTATAGGCATTAGCCCACTTCCGGCGCAATCAATGGCGCGCTAGAAATCTAGATAGACGCCTTTTCGGGTTATTTAGGACCCAGAGGGCGTTTTCATTTTTATCCTTGATAAGACTTGGCTCCTATGTTGCACGGGTACATCCCATCAAAGAAGGGGGATGGAGCGATGTATTTTAAACAGATCCTTGACGAACGGTGTGGTTGCGCATCCTACCTCATTGCGTCTCGCCAGTCCCATGAGGCGGCAGTCGTCGATCCTTCGATTGAGACCTTGCAGTACGAAGAGCTGTTGCTGGAGCGCAACTTTCGGTTGCGCTACGTGATCGATACGCACGTGCACGCGGACCATGTGTCGGGTGCGCGTAAGCTACACACCACGCATGGAGCCGAGCTGTGCCTCTACGAGTCAGCACAGGTTTCTTATCCGTTTCGCCCCCTCAAGAATGGGGACGAACTGCCCCTAGGGCAGCTGCGACTTCGCATCTTGCACACGCCGGGTCATCGCCAGGAGTTGATCTCGGTCCTGGTCATCAACCCGCCCCGCAGTCTCGAGCCTTCGATGGTGCTCACAGGCGATTCGCTGCTCGTCGGCGATGTGGGACGGCCGGACTTTGGGGGTGGCGACGCGGCTCAACAGTATGATAGCCTGACGCGCCTGCTGCGACTGCCCGACTGGGTTGCGGTCTTCCCCGGCCATTTTGAGGGGCCCTGCGGAAAAGGGATGTGTGGCCGTCCCAGCACGACCATCGGCTTTGAGAGGCTATACAACCCACTGGCCCGCCTCGATCAAGGGGCCTTTATTTCAACCCTTGCTGACAGCGTCCCCGCACGGCCACTGAACATGATCGCCATCGAGGCGACCAATCGTGGCCTGGCCGACATGCCGTGGGCTATGCCGACCACCTCCTCTGCGGTAGACGAGATCGATGTCTCTGCACTGGAGACACGTCCGCCTGACGCGGTCGTGTTGGACGTCCGCGAACCAGAGGAGTACCAACACGGACA
>JBHICF010000335.1:0-2468 GCA_046759485.1 Nitrospiraceae bacterium | reverse complement strand
TCTATGGACCTGCGCGAACATCTCCGGTTTCTCATTCACTGTGCTATCACCTTGAAGGTCAACAACCACACGGAGGAAGGGAATCTAATGAACCTGTCAGTGTCGGGCTGTGGCATCGAGAGCGTCAGTAGCTTGCGGGTCGGAGATAATCTCACCGTGCTCGTCCATCTGCCTGACGGCAAGCCCCCAATGGAGATTGACGTGGCCACAGTTCGATGGGCCCAAGGGGACAGGTTAGGGCTTCAATTCCTCCGCTTGCGGCCAGAGGAGCGAGAGCGGCTCAGCCAATTTATTGACGCACTGGAGACAGACACCACCCACTAGACCCTTCACGCTCCCGTCCTGACTGGCCTGACCCGGCCAACACGACTCGCTTGGTTCCATTACGATTCACATAGGATAGCCACCAGGATACCTACCGACTTCTCCCTTAGTATCCAAGCCATTACGATGGTGCGACCACGCACTCCCTCTGGCTTTCCGGTTGGAGCCACCCATCCGAAAGTAGGACACTTCCCCTCCAAGAGAGGCATAGATTTTTTAAGGTGCAGCGGAATATGTTTCCGGTTGGACACGTATAGTGGTCATGTGACCCTCGCGGGTCGAACCGGACGGTAGCTATGCATCGACGACTGTCTCTCATCTGCACCATAGCTGGAACGCTCCTGCTCCTCTTGCCCTCACTGAGCTGGTCGAGCTTTCAAGCAGGGCTTGATGCCACGCGACATCACGACTACGAAGCGGCTCTGAAGGAATTTCGACCTTTGGCGGAGAAGGGGAATGCTGCGGCCCAGTACAACATGGGACTACTCTACGACAAAGGACTCGGTGTGCAGCAAGATCCCGAGGTCGCGGCCCGGTGGTACCTCAGGGCAGCGAAGCAGGGGGTTCCCCAAGCCCAAGTGAAACTCGGGGCGATGTTCGATAACGGTCAGGGGGTCACTCAAGATTACGCCCAGGCGGTACGGTGGTATCAGCTGGCCGCACAGCAGGGATTTACAAAAGCTCAGGTCTATTTAGGAATGATGTACTATAGGGGTCAGGGTGTCGGGCAAGACCATATTCAGGCTCACATGTGGTTGAATCTCGCGGGGGCGAAAGGTGATCGAAACGCTGCGCGGTTCCGCGACATCCTGGCAGCTGAAATGGAGCCCAAGCAAATTCGGAAGGCGCAGAAACTGGCCCGGGAATGGAAACCGAAGAAGACGCGGTAACCCGTTCTCTGCAGATCTAGACTTTTCCTCTCCCCGTCTCTCCTTCTTTCATCATCCTCGAGACCTCGACCGACTCTACCCTTGACAGCTCCAAACGGACGGCCTAGCCTTCGCTCGGTCAGAGAGAGTTCTATGTCTCTCTGAGAAGAGCGTCAGTAACCAGGCTGAGCGCATGGACGCCGTTCACGCGAGCTCACGCTCAAAACCCAAGGAGAATAATTATGAAACTCAATGTGAAAGCATTCGCACTCACGTGTGGCCTGATCTGGGGAGTCGGCCTGTTTTTTCTGACTTGGTGGATCATCGCGTTCGAAGGGGCCACCGGAGAGGTGACGTTCATTGGGCGTCTGTATCGTGGGTACACGATTACCCCGATGGGGAGCGTCGTGGGCTTGATGTGGGCCCTCGTCGATGGCGCAGTCGGGGGTGCGATTTTCGCGTGGCTCTACAATCTCATCGCAGCCCGGACTTAGACCGCGACGCCCATCCAACCGGATCCATCAGGAAACGCCGCACGCCCTGGCAGTGTGAGGCAAGATCAAGACGGATCAGCCGCCAGGAATGTTTCATTCGAACATGCGCCTAAAGATTGTCCTGGAAGAGGGACGAGAGAGGAGAGTCAGCGTACGCGCCTCCTGGGTGCCCGGATACCTGTGTCGCGACATAACTGTCGCAGAAGCACGAGACCATGTGCGCCAAGCCGTGACGTCATATCTCAAGTCAGCGTTGGAGGGATCCGGCACAGCAGAGAGTCCTGACCCCCTTGAACTTGTCCTGTGGCGCAAGGTTCCCCATGATTCTCTCAAGGAGGTGCTACAGGCCTTGCAGGGAGACGGTTGGCGTATCGTCCTTCATCACCAGAATCATCTGCGCCTGCGTAGAGCCTAGTGGGCAGCGCCTTTCTAGAGGATAGCAGCAGACCGTGGAGCTGAAATTGTAGAGAGCCTCCAAGGTTCCAAACCCATCACTCGATCCGTCCTCCCCGTTTACACAACCAACCTCGGTTCGTCTAATAGAGAGTAGGCATTGAACTCTGTTGAAGTGCTCTAACTAGAAGGGATCCTTGGGCTCATCACGAAGACGGATCAATAGAGCCTACGCCTCCCCTTCAAGACCCATCATAGGAGCCATCATGGCTGGAGCGTTCGACCCGAAAGAACTCGTCACCCTTGTGGATCTGGCCATCTCCAACAGACGAGAAACTGCAGCACTGATTGAGCTGCTAGAGCGTAAAGGCATTCTCACCAGGCAAGA